>JAGOBX010000115.1 GCA_017999075.1 Candidatus Babelota bacterium
TGTCGTTATATCTATTATAAGTATCATTTGTGATCCAGATTGATTGACGAGGGTCCCAAAAAGCAAACATTTCATTAATTCCGTTCTTGTTTTTGATAGAAGCGACAAGCGGTTCGCGTTTAACAGCTAAACTAACTAGCACAGGCTGATAAGCTGATTTTAAAGATTCATATCCTTTTTTTGGAAGTCTGAAATAATCAACAACTGACCATGTTATACTTGGCCAGCAGTCGACAAACATAAATTGAAACAGACCTGTTATAGGTTTGTGTTTGGCGCGGCGGTAGTTTTCAATTGCAAACTTTATTAAATTCGCCTGATATTCCTGGCTGTTTTTTATAAATTCTTCTATATTTGTTCCGATTTGAATTTTGGCGACGTTAAAAGTTTGTTCATATCTGAAATTATGATAACCCCAGAATTCCCAGTCGGGCGGCCAAATTTTGTTTTCTGGAATAAATTTTTTTATACTTGATATAGCCGGTAACGCCTGCGCTCCGAATTCTGTTATCATAGGAGCGCAAGGTAATCCTGCAAATTCAGAATAGTGTCCATAATACCATCCTGGATATGGATGTGTTTCGAGTTCTGATGCCATCTCGATGTGTCGCCAAGCGTCAATACTTTTCAGCGCTGCATATAATATAGGCGTGAGTTTATTTTTATTGCCGCTTGGTTCATTATGACAGCACCAAACTACTATGCTTGGATGATTCATCAGATAAAATGCCATCTCTCTGATTTGCACAACGGATTTAGCAATAAAATCATTGTCATCGGCATAACTCCATTGCAGCGCGAAATCTTGCCATACAATTATTCCATTTTTATCGCATTCAGAATAAAGTTCTTTTCTGTTAACATGCGCATGAACACGGATAGCGTTCACATTTGCGTTTAATAATAATTTAATATCTTTTTTGATTTTCTCATTCGTATATTCAGAAAGCCATTGTGTTGGTATGAAATTAACACCGCGGATAAAAATGCGTTTGCCGTTCAAAAACCACACCCATTCTTTAATTTCGATTTCGCGAATTCCGAATACCTGTGAAAAACTGTCAATTAGTTTTCCGCAGATATACAATTGCATTTCAGCTTTGTAAAGATGCGGGAATCCATAATCGTGGCACCACCACAATTTCGGATCAGGGATATTGACGCAAAAAACAATCGGGTCTTTTTCACGGGCAAGCGAAACCTCGCGCGTTAAAGTTATTTTTTTTTCACTTTTAAAATTTTGAGGTGAAATAATAATCTTGACTTTAACAATCTCGTTTGATGATAATTTCTCAATTTTAGCGGTAATGAGCAAAGCCGCCTCTTTTTCAGATATAATTTTAGAATTTATCTGAAGCCAGCGGGTTCTTACAACATTTGTTATCATTAAACTCACATTATTCCATATGCCTCCAGAATTTTTATCCTGCCCGCGTTTCACATCCCATCCGCCCGGCCTTGTATCGTGTTGTCCGAATATTCCTTTTATAACTTTTTTTTTATGAGGCCAATAACGGGGCGATTCAAACGGCGAATCAACTCTTACTATTAATTCGTTTTTTTTCTTCAAAAGATGAGTTATATTGAATTTAAAAGGTGAAAAATAACCTTCGTGTTTTCCAAGATAAACGCCATTTAAAAAAACTTCAGCAATGTAGTCAATGCCTTTAAAACAAAGAAAAATCCGTTCTTGTTTAGATGTTTTTACTTTTTTGAATATTTTTCTAAACACAACAAGTCCTGAATGATCGAGTCCTTGTAAATACCAGTTTGAAGGTATCTGCATTTTTTTCCAAGTTTTTGAATTTTCATAATTTCTGTCAAGCGTATAATCCCAAACGCCGTCAAGTGCAATATATTTTCGTGTATCCATTTGATTTAACTCCGTTTATTTAGATTTTTATAACCGCTCGGTCTTTTTTTATTATTGCGGATATAATTGACATAGATTTTAAAAATAAAGTATAATTATTAGTGATTTGATTTGCATTATAATACCTGAAAACTTCAAACCACGAGTTTAATAATCGAAGTTTGGATTCTTTGAGAGGTTCTAATAAAATTTTCAATAGCATAGTAAGATGAACACGGCATTCAGTGTTGTCGAGCATTCCTGCAGGATAAGGCGTAAAATTTTTATAGATATTATTATTACCCTTATTTTTATAATAGTTTAGCAACGCTGATTTTATAAGCCATCGTTTCAAATCGGCCACAAAAGTTTTGTCAGCCGCTGCAACATCATTTCCGGAAATGTTCATCAATTGTTTCAATTTTTTGGATTGATTGTGCGCCATTTTTAATAAAGGGATATATCTTAATTCTTCTTGAGTTTCACCGTAAATACTTATCAGGCGTGCTGTATCTTCCCCTCTAGTAATTTTATCAAAACAGAATGAGTTGCCTTGGATTATAGAATTAGCAAGAGAAAATATCAGGCCGCCGCGTGCACTTGGATGCCTTGAGTTTTTTTTATCAATTTTATAGATGTAGTCTATTGATTTGCGGTATAAATTGTTTTTCTGATAAAACATATTAAATGATAAGTCTTGTTTATCTGGTGCAACATCAGATAGTGAAATTGATTTTTTGATGGGAATATTTGGATTATATTGATAATATTCACCAGCCTGGATTGTGATGGTTTTACCGTTTTTCAATAAACTGCCTAGTCCGTTTAGTCCGAGTCCCAAAAAAGTTTCGCCATTATCTTTTAATAATTCGCAGTAATTTTTTTCAATCAGCTGATCTTCATCAATTTCAATAAGTCCGCATAGATTATCAGGATATATTGTAAGGATTTCTGCCGCGACAAATAATTCGGAAAAATTTCTGATATTAGGATAACTGCATAAACCTGCTGAATAAATATTTTTAATATAATCTCTCACATCAGTTTCACAATTTTCAATTTTAGAAAAGATTAACTCATTAAATATTTTGTCAAAAAAATGTTGCGTTATGTATTTAACGTTTAAATTTTCCAGTCTGCAATTTTTATTAATGAGTCCTGATATCCAGTCATAAGCTTCTTTATTAATTTCTTTTTTGGTAGAACCGATTACTACATAAACGGGATATTTAAAATTTTTTGGAAGACATTGATACTTGGAATTCAGAATTTCGTTGAAATTATTTATTGCATCCAGGAAATACAGGTCTTTATAATCAAGGACTCCGGTTTCATCGCTTCTCAAAGGATATGGGTGATCAAAATTTAAAGTATTCATATATAAATTACCAAGGGAAGTTTGTTTATAATAATCACCGACATAAACAGGCATTATAATAGCGGAATTAGCTGGATTAACAGAATTTTCTTTTTGAATTTCTGGCAACTGCAGATTAGTTTTTGTTTTTTCATTTGACATGTAATAGCATCCGCTTAAATATTTTTGCAGTTCTTCAAGAAAATCTATATTGTTAGAATCAAGTAAATCAATTAGTTTATCTGAATTCATCTGATCAATAAAAACATCTGTTTTTTTAGCAGCTTCAAACAAAAAACTCAAAATGGTATTAAAATCAAATATCAATTCAACTGTATTGAAAATGTTATAAAATTCCTGATAATCTGATTTATTTTTGTGATTTTCACTGTTGAAAAAATCAATAAGCAATTTGTTGATTTTGTCATTTTTATTTATCTTTAGTTTCTTGAAAATCGCGTTTAATAATTTGTTTTTTTTCATTAATTATTCAGAGTTAATATATTAAAAATAATCTTAAGTCCATAACATTGATGCCTGTTGGACCAGTTATAATCAGATCATTCAACTTTTTGAAAAAAGTATAGGAATCATTAGAGTTAAGAAATTTTGAAGGATTCAAATTTAGCGATTTGGCGCGTTTGAGTGTTTGATAATCAGCTATTGCTCCTGCAGCGTCAGTAGGTCCGTCAGTTCCATCAGTGCCTATACTCGCTATTGTAATCCGTTCTTTATTTTGTATATTTAAAACCGCTGCCAGAGTAAATTCTTGATTTCTGCCTCCTTTACCGTTGCCTTTTAATTTTACTATTGTTTCTCCGCCCGAGATAATACAGGCTGGTTTTTGTAAAGGCTGATTATTATAAAATATTTCTTTGGCTATTGCGTAATGAAAATTCGCAGATTCAGTAGTGTCTCCGCATATTTCAGATGAAAGTATTATTGTGTTATAATTTAGGGATTCCGCCTTTTTTTTTGCTGCTGCGAGGGTTATTTGGTTGTTAATAAGAATAATATTTTCAATTTTTGGATGATAATTGACTGCAGTTTTATTAAAATTTTCAGTAAACAATTTTTTTAATTTTTTATTCGAAAAAATCTTATTTAATAAATTATATTTTTTGAAAATTGTCAAGCAATCTGAATTTGAAACTTTTGATTGAAACACGGTCGGGCCGCTGGCTATTGTTTCCAAATCATTGCCTATAACATCAGAAACGATTAAAGACAGGCATTCAGCAGGATAAATATAATTTAAAAGTCCTCCACCTTTAACTTTTGATAAATATTTGCGTATTGTATTTATTTCTTTGATTTCGGCGCCGCAGGCTAAAAGCATTGCAGTGATTTTCTGTTTATCTTCGAGAGTCACGTTATCTTCAGGATATATCAGAAGCGAAGAACCTCCTCCTGATAAAAGACAAATGACAAGATCATCTTTATCAGATTTTTTTAAAAATTCTGCAAGTTGTTTTGTATGTTTGATTCCATTTTTATCTGGGATAGGATGTCCGGCTTCGACTATTTTTATCTTTTCAGTTTTTCGTGAATGTCCGTATTTTGTTATAACATATCCGGCGGTAATATAATTTCCTAATATATTTTCCAATGAAACAGCCATAGCAGCGCTTGCTTTGCCGAAACCTATTACATATATATTTTTATATTTATTCAATCCGTATATTTTGCCGTTAACGCAAAATTGATCTTTCGTAAGATCAATACATTGTTCAAAAACTGATTCAACAGAGCTTTTCTCAATAGCGTAATCAATAATTTTAAATGCGTCTTTTCGCGTTTTTATTAAGATGTTTGAGTTTTTATACATAGTCTTAAATATTGAATCTTAGTACTGAATTTTTAAAATGCTCCCAGCCGTTAGGTGCTGGTTCAGGTATTTTAATAATATTTTTTATTTTTATAAGCTTTTCGCAATACTGCATATTTTCATTTATTATTATAAAAGAAACATCAGAATATTTTAACATTTTATAATCGTTATCTGAATTGCCAATTGCAAATATGATATTTTTAGAAAATTTTTTTTTTATAAATTTAAGCGCGTGAACTTTATCTGATTTTGCAGAAAGCGATAGAAATTTTCCTCCGTATTGTATTTGTAAATTATGCATACGAGTAAATTCATTTATTTTTTTTAATTGTTTTTGAGTTCCGTTGAATTTAAAAAGATATGAATACCGCCTGTTTATACTACGCTTTGCGTCAGCAACAGAATAACCGCATAATTTCGAGTATTCTTTTAAAGAAAGGCTTTTAAGGTCGATTAAGCAATCTTTGAATTTGTTTTTTATTTCAAGATAAGTATCAAAAAAATCTTCACGAAGACGGCCTAACCGGATATATTCATTATTCCATTTCTTCGTTAGCACCTGCTGGAATTTATTTGGGAAAAAAATAAAATTTCCATTTTCGCCAATAAATGGGCATACAGTTTTTATTTTAGAATTAAGATAATTGAGTTCTTCGAAAGTTCTTGAAGAAATAAAAAAAACAATTATATTATTTTTAGTTAATTCGCGGATATATTTATAATTATTGCCTGCATAGTATTTTTCATTCCAGAAAGTGCCGTCTATATCTGTGAAAATAATCTTATTCATATTGAAAAACCGCTGATTTAAAAGGTTTTAGAATTATTTCAGCGTAATCAATTACCTCCTGATATTCTTCCTTTGTAAGATCATAAAATGGAGTAAATTGAAATTTGTGTTTTGAAACTGCCTGTTGAAAATTTTTTATCCGATCCCATTCTTCTATAAGCATAGGAAGTAATTTTAAAAAAGAAGAAAATAAACGTTTATATGAAAGTTTATCGCCGAAAGAATATTGTAAATACCTGGATTCTATCAACTGCCAGAAGCTTGCTGTAGCTGCGTCAATTTCAATTGCCTTATATTCAAGCGCGGTGCACATTATACCCCACAAAACATGCAATTCGCGTTCCTCCATATTACGTGTGGGCGAGTTAGGCGCTTTATGCCAGTGGCGCATAAAAGATTTGTCCATTATATAAGCCGAAGGATATCCGTTTCTTAATGCGCGTAAATTGAATTCTGTCCATTCTCCCCAAAATTTTCGGCGTGCATTAAAACCTCCCAGAATTTTGAATATGCTGGTATAACCGGCAACGCACATACCTTGTATAGGCATATAAAGTAAACCATTTATTTTTTGTTGAGGAGTATTAGCTCTCGGTTTAAATAAAATATCAGTATTTTCCTGATAAGACGGCAATCCTAAAAAAGCTACTGTTTTATTATAAAAAGCATCTTCAAAGTCAGAAAAAATATCGCCGTGAATAGTGCAGTCGTCGTCTATGAAAGCCATAAGCGGACTTAATACACAACTCAAAGCAAACTGTCTGCCGCCGCTAATAGATGTATCCCCATCATTGACAAAAATCTGCGTTTCGAATTTTGAATAATTTCTCGTCAATTTCTTTAAAACATTTATATTTGATTTTGAATTTTTTTTGTTGCATATTATATTTACGCATAACTCTGTGGATACTGGTATTTTAATAGATTCTATAGAATCCAGAAGTTTAGTTATGTATTCGAAACGCTCGGGAATTGTTAAAATTGATAAAGTCCAATGCATAATTTATTTACCTTTTTTTTGACAAATTCAATTGCCTCAATAACAACAACAACTATAAAAAACCGGTTTTTATTGATGCAGGCATAATATACTCATTTAAAAGCCTTTTGTTCCCGCCGTTTGCAATACCTATAGTTATTGCCGGAATATTCATTGATATGGGTATGGAAACATCCGAAACTTGTGAGACATAATGTGTGTCGATATTTAGAATACTGTGTATTTCAGAAATTATTTTTATTATTGGTTCTTTGTTGCCGATTATTCCGCCTGGAGTAAGGGAATTATTCTGCAAATATATTTTGCAAGGATTATTTTTAGAAATCAATTTTGCAAAAAAATCTATTGAACTGCATATATTTTCAACAGGTTCAAGTTTGTCGGCTTCTATCCTTAATTTGATTTTAACTTTATTCGCATAATCGGCATTTCCTTTTTCACTTGTAATCTTTTCGATGGTTATATATTTTTCTTTGCGCATATTTAAGTCGATATCGAAAATCTTGTTTAAAATTAAAGTGGAATAATAAACAGCATTATTGTTTTTAAAAATCGTATCAGGCAATTTGTTTGAATTGCATACCCCGTCTGTAGTGATAATTATATTGATATTATTTCTGAACAGTGATTGATTAGCCACTTTTCCTAACTGTATACCGTCCAAACATATTACATAATCAATAGTATTCTGATATTTCATCATTAGTCCTCGCATACCTGCCGAAGCTCCACTGCCTTGACTACCGGCAGTGCAGGCAAATATAATATCGCCGTGTTCAAATAAATTGTTCTTTTTTAAAATATAAGCAAGCGAGAAAAGAGACGCCAATCCTAAACTGTTTAAACCTATTGAAGGACCTACTATTTTATCTGTTTCAATATACGTATTTAAATCAACATCCTGGTCATATGCTGTATCCATATTTGATGAAACAAGAATTTTAGGTAATTTTTTGTTGCAGGATAAAATACTTATTACATTGCCGAAATTATCAATTTTCAATTCGTCTAAATTCAGCAATGAAAATTTTTCCAATAAAATAGCCGCTTTTCTATGCGTTTGAAAAGTTGGAGAAGGTATTTTGCTTAATAATACCGCGTCACCTAAGATCATTGAACTTTGATTGTTTGCTATTTTTGTTAAATAATTCAGTTCACTTATATTAATTTTGTTTTTCAATATATGCCATATCCTGTTTTATAAAATTTTTTCAAGCACATTAAAAAGTGAAATTAAAGGTTTGTTTTCAGTTGACCGGAATTTTTTTCAATCCAAAATGTAATCATATTTATTTTTATATATAAATATTTAATATCATAATAAAATATTTATAAAAAAATTTCAAATAGAATTGTTTGTATTTTTAAATTGTTATAAAAAAATATCATATTAAGTTTTTTAATTTTATTTTTTTTCGTAAATTATTATCGGATATTTATTGTATTTTATATAGTAAATATTATTTTTAACTTTTTCTTCAATTTTTTTTAGAAGATTTTTTGCGTCGCCTCTGTAATAATCAAATGAATAATCAAGAATAAATGCATAAACAGGAAATCTGTCATTATTGAATGCAAAAAATATATTGTCGTCAGTTATTATAAAATAATTTAACCAAAATCCATATAGATAATTATAATTGTTGCCTACATATTGGATTCGTTCTGTGGCAATAATGCAACTTTTTTCAGGTTTATTTTTTATAATATCATTAATTAATAATTTTATAGACTTTTTGTTTTTAATTATTTCATTATAGAGGGTTATTCTATCTGAATATTTATATTTGTCATGATATAATTTTTTTACAAGAAAATAATCTTTTGCAATGTTCTGGAATAAAATTATAAGCAGTAAAATAATAATTATTTTATCTGATAAGTGAGTGATTTTTTTGTTTTTTAAAGAAAGTTTAAAACAGAATTTTCGTATAGAAACTATGGTTAACAGCATAACTATATAAATTCCGGGCAGAAAAGTGTATTCGTGAGAAATAGTTCTTAAACTTGAATTGTTATTTGATAAATAAATATAAAAAAAAGGAATTAAAAAATATATAAAAAACAAACGTATATTTAGCAGAGGAATAAATAAAAGGATTCCGGTATAATAATATGTCAAATCAAAGTTGGGTTTTGAAAAAATATGGGTTAATATTTTTGAAGGTGTTTGTAAAAAATTGAAAATTATTTCTTTTGTGTTTGCGCCTATACTGCCATAAAT
>JAGOBX010000116.1 GCA_017999075.1 Candidatus Babelota bacterium
TTATCGTATCATACGCATTTATTCCAAACCTGTCAGTAAGTTTTACGCATACAATGTCTCCGGTTTTTGTAAGTGCAGCTGTTCCGCTCCACGATCCGTTTGTCCCTGTTACTAAACTTATATTCTGTATTACGCCATTAACATATAACGTTACAGTATCATATATCAAACTGTTCAATGTTGTTCCACTGACAATCACATTCTGCGTTACCGTATCTGTTATAACAGGATATGTTATTTTTATAGATGACATTTTATAATAATTTACGTTTATTGTATCGTAATATGAATTTCCTGAAGTATTAGTCAATTTAGTTACTATACTGTCTCCTAATCCTGACAATGACACAGTACCTGAAAAATTACTGTTTATACCAGTTAAGTATATTATTGAATTTACAGTTGGTATCCCGCTTGTATCGCCGGAAGAAAAAGTATAAATAACTATTGTGTCTCCTGATTGAGTATTGGCGGTTGTCCCGCTAACAGTTATTATCTGAGTTATTGTATCATGAATAACGATTGAAGGATATATTATTTTAATATCTGATATTATTTTTGGCAGGACAACTTCATAACTTCCGGAATACCAGCTTCTATTATAAAATTGTCGTCCATCAGTTATATGCGAATCATACGAAATAATGCGGTAATAATATGTCTCTCCAGCAACAATATTCGTATCCGTATAATCTGTATCGCTTGTGTTATTCGTGTCAAAAATTAAAAACACTTCCCAATCGTCAGTATCCCCATCATCTCTGCATTCTGTACTCTTAACCCTATACAATCTATATCCGGCTAATTGATTATCTCCAACGCCGAGCGAAATTCCATTTTCATCAAACGTAGGTTTTGTCCATCTTAAATTTATCTGACCGAATAACGAAGTATCCGCGCTCACAAAACTCGGCGTAGCAGGTGCGACTGTATCCGCGCTGATTGCCGTATCTATCACTGAAGTTCTAAATGGCGACCAAACAGCGCCATTACCCACAATCTTTTTTTTTATTAAAGCGGAATCGCTTATATTCCAATAATTATACCTAAAATCAAAATATGTATCTCCTGCAATATATACAGCAGAATCAGGATTCACTGCTCCGCCTTTCCAATTGTTAAAGTTAAATATATCTGAATATGAATTACCTTTTATATAAAACCCGTATTTTACATTTGAATCAACAGTATTCTGAGCAAAATAATTATATGCCGAACTGTCAATAAAAAAAACATAATTAGCTGCATTTAAACTATAATTTGAAATTAGAATATTCGAATCAGATCCAAATATATAAAAACCAATTTTATTGTTTGAGCTTATATTATTAAATATCAAATTTTTTGAACAGTGAGTCAATGCAACTCCGTCAGAATAATTAAAAATATTATTTCTTACAGTATTACTATCAGACCATCCGTTTAAATAAATACCAAAAGAAAAATTGTTTTGAAAAATATTGTCGCTTATAAGATTATTTTTTGAAGTCATTAATACTTGTATGCCCTGATTATTTTTGAAAAAAAAGCAATTTTTTATTCCATTATCTGAGCTAGGACCACCTTTCCAATTTCCAAATACATCAAGATAATACGACTTTCCAATTAGCGCCACGCCAGTTTGATTCTCATAAAGATGTAAGTTATTAATTAAAGAGTAATTTACAGAATTAAAGCTCATTCCATAATAGCAACCTATAATTTTTATATTTGATATTTGTAAATTATTTTTTTCTTCGGAATAAATTCCATAAAGGCTTGTTATATTTGAATCCCCTGGCGGATCAATTATCGTCAATGTTGAATCTGCCCCAATAAGTGAAATTCCATCAGTGTCTATTACTACAGTTTCTGAATATATCCCAGCATCAATAAAAATAGTATCCCATGATTTAGCCATCGACAAAGCTTTTTCGATACTCCTGAATGGAAATGTTTCAGAACCGTTACCCGTAAGATTATTCCCCATTGAAATGCAGAAAATATCATTTACTGTAGAAGTATCATTTACATACCATTTAGGTCCATAATATTCCGGAGACATAATATTTTTAGCATTAAAAATATTTGAATACCAGCTTCTATTATAAAATTGTCGGCCATCAGTTATATGAGAATCATACGCAACAATGCGGTAATAATATGTCTCTCCAGTAACAATGTTAGTATCTGTATAATCAGTATCGCTTGTGTTATTCGTGTCAAAAATCAAAAACATTTCCCAATCATCAGTATCTCCATCATCTCTGCACTCTGTACTCTGAGCTCTGTACAGTCTATATCCTGAAAAATGACTATCTCCTACGCCGAGCGCAACTCCATTTTCATCGAGCGCAGGTTTCGTCCAGCTTAAATTTATCTGACCGAATAACGAAGTATCCGCGTTCACAAAACTCGGAGCAGCAGGAGCAACAGTATCCGCACCGATTGCTGTGTCTATCATTGTCGTTCTAAATGGCGACCATAAAATTTTATTTGAATATGTGCCTTTAATTTTATTTGCTATTGCAGCCGAATCTGTAGTCGACCAATAATTATTTCTAAAATCAAATTCTGTATCGCAAGCGTTATAAACAGCAAAATCAGGATTTACTAATGATGGTATAAAATTATTTTTTACAAATGTATCAAATGACGACGTCCCGCTAATATAAAAACCGTATTTAAAATTTGAATCCGCTGTATTTTGTGAAAAATAAATATTATTTGAACTGTTTATATAAAATCCCTGACCGTTTGATGAAATATTATTACTGCTTAAATTATTATTAATAATAATATTTTCAGAAGAAGAAATATCAAAACCATATGAATTATTATTTTTGCCTATATTGTTAATTAAAATACAGTTATTACTTCCTATAACAAAATAACCGCGTAAATTATTATAACTTTTATTTCCTGAAATATATTCACTGTCACTTATCCAGCAATGAAATCCATTATTGGAGTTATCATATATTATATTGTTGGTTATATAATTACTATTAGTGGATTGTAAATAGATACCTACTGACTTATTACTATACACAAGGTTTGAATCAATAGTATTATTGAAAACATTAGAAATAAGTTTAATCCCGTCTCCAATATTGTTTTTTAAAATATTATTATATACAGTACAAAATTTTGATGAACTACTTATTTCAATACCACGACCGGTATTACTGTCAGCAATATTGTTCTGCAATATATTACTATTACTTGAAGTTGATATTTCATAGCCATCACCATTATTTATACTATTATTATTTTCTAAAATATTATAACTGGAATTATTATATAAACGAAATCCTTTATTTAAATTATTAAAGCACCTGTTATTTTTAATTATATTATTGACAGAATTCCATAGCGTAATACCGCTTGATAAATTATTTAAACATATATTATCATTAATATAATTTGAATCAGAGCCATTTAGCCATATTGAAGAACTAATATTATTATATAAATTATTATTTGATATGTAGTTTTTATCTGAGTTTAAAATAACTATAGCATTCACATTATTCTCGGATGTCATATTTTGAAAAATAAAATTTGAGTCAGAACCATTGTATAAATAAATTGCTCCTTCATAATCAACCCCGTTATTTGTAAAATCAATGGCTACTCTTGCTATTACAGAAGAATCAACATTATCAAAAAAAATACCTCGGTAACAATCTGTAATTCTTAAATTTTCAATGCGTAAATTATTTTTTGTATTCGCATAAATCCCGTAAAGCGTAGTTACGCTTGAATCTCCCGGAGGATCAATTATCGTCAAACTCGAATCAGCACCGATAATCGAAATTTTGTCAGTGTCTATTACTACAGTTTCAGCATATGTTCCAGCAGCTATCTGCACGGTGTTTCCGCTCACACATTTCGATAATGCTTTTGTTATAGTTCTGAATGGATAACCTGAAGAACCATTATAAGTATCCGCGCCTAATGAAGAGGAAACATAATAAACATCACCTGAATATTCAGACATTGCCCCTACAGCCGTATATATTCCGGAATACCAGCTTCTGTTATAATATACAGTATTTCCAGTGACATGAGAATCATAAGCAATTACTCTGTAATAATATGTCTGCCCAATAATAATATCAGTATCAATATAATCAGTATCTTCAGAATTTATAGAATTAAAAATCAAATATTGTTCCCAATCATCTGCTTCCGGCTGAATGTTTCTGTATAACCTATATCCTGAAATACCTGTTAAAATAGAACTATCTTCATCAAAAACCGGTTTACTCCAAACTAAATATATCTGTCCGCCTGCTGATGAGTCAGCACTTAAAATAACCGGAACTGCAGGAGCTTTAGTATCGCTTCCTAAAAAAGTGTCTATAGCAGAAGTTCTGTAAGGTACCCAATTGACATACTGAGAATATGCCCCTTTTATTTTCTGAGATAAAACAGCGGAATCTGTTGTTGTCCAGTAATTATAACTGAAATCTAAGCTGTTTGAAGAAGCATTATATACCATAGAATCAGTGTAAACCGCTCCGGTCTTAAAATTGTTTTTCTGAAAAATGTCTGACGACGATGTTCCAGTAATATAAACCGCATGCCACCCGTTCAACTCAATATTGTTCTGAAAAAACATATTTCCATTTGAATTATAAACATAAAAACCGTTTTTAGTGTTATTCAATATCAAGTTTCTTGAAAAACTGTTATAATCAGAAGACTGTATCAAAAAACCATTTTCAGTATTATTCGAACATTCATTTTCAACAAAAATATTTGATTGCGAAGTATCGATTTTTATTCCTGCCTGGTTCAACGTAACATTATTGGCTGAAATTGTGTTTGAACAAGATTTTTGCAATAAAATTCCGAAATCATTAGATGTTATATAGTTTTCAGCAACAAAATTATATGTTGATGTATCAATTATATATATACCGCAAGCATTTAATGTAAAAGTATTATATGAAATATCGTTCCGCGCGGATTTCATCATATTAAGTCCGCCGCTATTAAAATTTGAAATCAAGTTATTTGTTATAATGCAGGTTTCTGCGTTTGATGCCATTATAGCCACAATTCCATCAACAAATTTGTTTCCGGAAATAATGCAGCTTGTTCCATTTGTGATATTTAATCCAAAATTAAGGGAATTTAAAAAAGTATTTTTTAACACACCTATAGTGTCAGATGTAAATACTATTACTCCTTCCTGATTTCCCTCAAACACATTTTCCGAAAATGTGTTTGAAGATGAATAATCCGATTTTGCCGCATCAATATTATTTTTAAAAGAATTTTTTCTTATTATATTGGAATCACTGCTGTATAAGTCTATTCCAGCTCCTGAAAGTATACTGTTTCCACAATTTTCAATTGTATTATTCTCTATTACCGATGAATCCGTATTATAAAAATATATTCCGCTATAACAATCCTTGATTTTCAGGTTTGTAATAAACATATTATTCTTGCCATTAGCATAAATCCCGTAAAGCGTGGTTACGCTCGAATCTCCGGGCGGATCAATAATAGTCGAACTCGAATCCGTTCCGATTATAGCTATATTATTTACTCCTATAACTACAGTTTCAGGATAAATGCCTGCAGCTATATTAATTGTATCACCTGTTGTTAAGAAACCTGTTCCTGACCAGCCTGTAATATTTCTAATATATTTTTTAGGAGCAGCTTCTGTCAACCCGCTGTTATTAGTATCTCCTGTGGTAATATTTACATACCAGTTGTTAGGTCCTGAAGTATCTGTAAAAATTGCAGTAAGACATTTGGTATCAGAATACCAGCTTCTATTCTGATATTCAATACCTCCGCTTATATGGCTGTTATACGAAACAATTCTATAATAATATGTTTCGCCAAACGTAATTCCAGTATCTACATAATCAGTATCTTCAGCATCATTGTTTGTATATATTAAATATGATTCCCAATCACTAATTCCAACAGGATTAGTAGTTCTATACAATCTGTATCCTAAAATAGGCGCAGCTCCTGAAAGCAAACTTCCATTTTCATAAACAGAAGGTTTCTGCCATTTTATATTCATCAATCCGAAAGTATCTGCATCAATAAATACAGGAGCTGCAGGAGCAACAAACTCAACATTCTGGTTTGTATCTATTTCAGATGTTCTGTATGGAATCCAGTTCACAGAATATGAACTTCCGCTTAAAATATTAACCCCGAAAATTTTTGACGCAATTGATGACGAGTCGGAAGTATAAAAATAATTATATCGGAAATCGTATTGAGTATCACAACTGTTATATACTACAGAATCAGGATATGCCAGTGAGCCACGCCAGTTATTTCTCAAAAAAGTATCACTGTTTGAAGTGGATGAAGTTATTGTATCTGACGCAATATATAAAGCGTACATCTGGTTTGAATCAACTGTATTCTGAGAAAAATAGTTATTGCTTGAATTTCTCAAATAAATTCCATAACCTTCTGTTCCACTATTTCCTTTTATTGTATTGTTCACAAATTCGTTATTATCTGTATAATTAGCATAAATTCCTTTACCATAATTATAGCTTATATTATTTTCAATAAAATAATTATATCTGCTTCCTATATAAAAATTTATTCCTCCAAGCGTATTATAAACACATTGATTTTTTGACAGTGTGTTTCCATAAGAATTTGTGCTGTCAAAATAGAATGCATAATTATTATTAGAAACTAAATTTTCCGAAAATGTGTTGTAGTATGACAGTACATTGCACCCGTTCTCAAGGTTATCAATAATTTTATTGTTAGAAAATGTATTGTAAGATGAAGGACTCTGAATAGATATTCCGGTAAAATTAAGTTTAATAATTGAATTGGTTATATTATTGTTTTTACATCCTGTTGCCAGATAAATTCCATACCAGTTATTAAACAAATAACAATTTTTTATAGTAGCCAAGTCAGAATTCTGAAAATAAAATGCTCCGCCGCTTGCCGCCCAGCTTCCGCAATAATCTACCATAACATCTTCTATAAGTGCAGAATCTACTGTTGTTTCAAAATAAATACCTCTGTAACATTCTGTAATCCGTAATTTTTTTACTGTTAAATATTTCCTGTTTTTAGCATAAATTCCATTCAATGAAGTTACTGTTGAGTCGCCTGGAGGATCAATAATAGTCAAATTCGAATCAGCTCCTATCAAAGAAATACAATCAGTATCTACGGTTATTGTTTCAGAATATGTTCCAGCATAAATATAAACAGTATCTCCTGATCGCATTTTTGATAATGCTTTAGATATGGTCTGATACGGCGAATCTTCAGATCCGTCGTTCAATATATTATTTCCTGTATCGCAGCTGACATACCATTTTGGCCCGCTATATTCAGGAATAACAGCAAATGTCTCAGATGCTGACCACTGAGATCTCATAAATCCGCCATCAACCGCCTGAACACTCCAATAATATGTGCCTATAGGCAAATTTTTAAATATTGCAAATGTGCAATTCTGAACATTCCCAAATAATACATTTGATACCGAATCATTTGAATCACTGTCTGATGCAGAAATCTGACAGCCCTGATATGAAGTTCCAAGCATAACATTATAAGTCATAATTTTTGAAGGCGTAGTGTCAGTTGTTACATCTGACCATTGTAATATAACGCTTGAACCGGATAAAAAATTAACTTCGTTAGGAGTTGTTAAAACCGGGGCTGCAGGTCTGATATTTGCCGGAGCCAATCCGTCATTTCGGTATAAATTTGATACCGAAATTCCTCCTGACAATCCTGTCACAAGAAAATCAAGATCTCCGTCATTATCATAGTCGCCTATATCTGAAGCTCCATATTCTATTCCCGTAATTCCAGCGCCGGCATCCGTAAATATTCCGCTTCCGTTGTTTTTATATATTTTAGCAAGAATTGTAAAGGTGTCATTCCCAGTAACCATAATATCCAGATCTCCGTCATTATCATAATCTCCTGTTTTTACTGACGCAAATGTTACTCCTAAATTAACTCCCATAGGTTCTGTAAAATTACTAAATGTCCCGGTACCATTTATATTCATATATATTATAAATCTTACATTGCCTGAGCCTTCTCCTGTCAGAACTAAATCTATATATCCGTCATTATTATAATCGCCAGATGTTAAACAAGGATGCACCAACCCTTCATTGGCTCCCATTGGTTCATGAACATTAGTAAAAGTATTATCTCCATTATTTCTATAAATTATAAACCTGTTCGCTAATTCATTGTCTCCGGAGATTGCTATGTCTATATCCCCGTCATTATCGTAATCAAAACATTGTATTGATGAATTTGATACTCCTGTAGTTGAACCCATAGGCTGAGTCTGAATCGTAAATGTTGAATTCCCGTTATTTTTAAAAATTATAAATCTTGCATATATTTCATCATAACCTGTAGCAGCTAAATCTAATAAACCATCATTATCAAAATCCGCCCATTGTATCGAAGATGTGGATAATCCTGCATTAACACCCATTGGTTCATTGATGTTCGTAAATGTGTGATTTCCGTTATTTCTATAAATTATCAAACGGCTGTATGTTCCGTCATACCCTGAAAATGCCAGATCAAGATCTCCGTCATTATCATAATCCCCCCATGCTAAAGACGAATAATCGCACGCAACCAATCCTGCACTTATATCTGTAAATGTTCCGGTTCCGTCATTTCTGTATATCTTGCTGATTCTTACTCCGCTGTCAGAACCGCTTAAAGCTATATCCAGATCTCCGTCATTATCATAATCGCCAAAAACCACAGAACTTGCACCCACATTTGCAATCGATGCGCCAATATTTGTCCAGCCTGCTTCAATTCTGCTGTTCTGACTCAATACAAAAAAATATAAAAAAAATATTATTATAAATTTAAAATTATAAATTTGTTTCATATCATAAATTCCTGACTTTTAAATTTTTTTTTGATAAAAATTATGCTTGTAAATATTTAATTATAATTTGAATATTTCATTTTTATTATAATCAATATTTTGACTGTCCTATTTTTTTAATCTTATACTT
>JAGOBX010000117.1 GCA_017999075.1 Candidatus Babelota bacterium
ATCAAGATTAACTTTGTTTCCAATTTCAATATAAAATGTACATACTCCTGTATCTTGACAAACCGGAATATTTTCAGATTTCGCTATACAATTATTTTTTATAAATAAGTCTATTATTTTTAAAACCCTTTTGTTATTTGTTGGTTTTGATTTAACTAATTTGAAAAAATCAGAATCAATTTGATAATTGGTAGTTTTGCAGACTTCGGATATTTTTTTTACAATATAAGAATATTTAATTGTGGCGTTTTTTTCTATTCTGGTCACAGCAGCATATTAAAATTTTCTAAGTTCATCCCGCATTTTGGCAAATTGGTTTCGTTCATGCTCATTTTCTTTAATCTCATACTCAAGATATTCCAATTCTTTTTTAGAACGAATCATATAAAAAATATATAACATTATAATTGCAACAAATAACATAAGTAATATTATTATCCAATATAATATATCAAGTTGATCTATTATTGATATCAACCCTTCCAATATTTTACTCCTGAATTTATATATTTTTTATATTGTTAAATGATTATACTACTAATTTAAATAAAAATCAATTACTAAAATCACATCTAAATTATACTTTTAAATAAATATACGGAATTTGATATCATTGCAATACTTTTAATAAAATTTAACCACAACGAACCAAATTCCGCATTTATTCAATTTCTTTTATTTGAATAAAAACCTAAAGGTTTTATTTTTATGCTTTTGATATTGCATTTACTGGGCATACTTCTTCGCAAGCTCCGCAGTCTGTGCATACTTCAGGATCTATTTTATAAATATCTCCTTCTTTAATTGCATCAACAGGACATTCTGATGCGCATGACCCGCATGCTATGCATTCTTCTGAAATTACTCTTGCCATTTTACTTTACCTCCAATTTTGTTTTTTAAACTTCAAGAATATCTTTTTCTTTTTTTGAGTAAATATCATCAATTTCTTTTATGTTTTCGTCAGTAATATCTTGAACTATTTTCAAACTTTTTCTATAATCATCTTCTGTAATTTTACTTGATTTTTGAAATTCCTGCAATTTATTGTTTATATCCCTCCTGACATTTCTGACAGCAACCTTGCAATCTTCACATTTATTTTTTGCAAGTTTAACTATTTTTTTTCTGGTTTCTTCTGTCATTTGAGGAACATTAAGTCTTATTACATTTTTATCAGGCTGTGGAGTTATTCCTATATCAGATGCAAGAATTGATTTGCATATCGAATCTATCATATTCGCATCCCATGGTTTAACTAATATCATGCGTGGTTCAGGAATACTGATATTAGCTACCTGAGTAACGGGAGTTTTAGAACCATAATAATCTACAATTATTGATTCAAGCATTGCAGCATTGGCTCGGCCTGTACGCAATTGTGATAAATCTTTCTTTAATACCGTAATCGTTTTAGACATACGGTTCTTACAATCTGAATATATTTCCTGAAGCATTTTCCGGCTCCTTTTCTTCTTTATACTATACTTGCTTATAAAAAAAAATTTATAAAATTACTGTGCTCCCCACTTTTTTGCCGATTACAGCATTCTTGATGTTTCCTTTTTTATTCATATCTATAACAAGTATCGGCAGTTTATTGTCCATACTTAAAGAAACTGCTGTTAAATCCATTACTTGAAGTTTCCTTTTTAAAACTTCTGAATAAGTTATTTCATTAAATTTAACTGCATCCTTGTATTTTACTGGATCTTTGTCATAAATACCATCCACTTTAGTAGCTTTTACCATAACTCCCGCTCCTATTTCAAGAGCACGAAGCGCTGCCGTGGTATCTGTCGTAAAATAAGGATGGCCTGTTCCTCCGCCGAGTATCGCAACTTTTCCCGATTTTAAGGATTCTTTGACTTTTTTGGCTGACATTCGTTCTGCAATTTCATCCATATTCATTGATGAATATACTTCCGCAGGACAATTATTACGAAGTAAACATTCACATAATGCTACTGAGTTTATCATTGTTGCAAGTATTCCCATATGATCCGCAAGATTTCTATCCATTCCTTTTGAACTGCCGGCTAATCCTCTGAATATATTTCCTCCACCTATAACTACTGCAACTTGAACTCCTAAAAATACAAGTTCTTTTATTTCTGCAGCAACATATTCCATCACTTCCGGAGATATACCATAATCCTGATCCCCTTGAAGAGCTTCACCGCTTAATTTAAGCAATATACGGTTATATTTTAATTTGATTTTTTTCACAGATTCCCTCCTTTTAAAACTTATAAGGCTATATTGGTTATTAAAAATTTCAAATTTTATTTTGCCTGATTTAACTGGGCTTCTACTTCTGCGGCAAAATCAACTTTTTTCTTTTCAATGCCTTCTCCAACTTTATACCTTACAAAACCTGTTACTGTAATTTTTACTCCAGCAGATTTTTCAACTCCGGCAATAACATTCTTAACTTTTAAAGTTGTATCTTTAATAAATAACTGATCTACCAGACATACCAGTTCATAATATTTAACCAGTTTCCCTTCTACTATTTTAGCAATTATATTTTCTGGTTTTCCTTCGTTCTTCATCTGCTGTGCATATATCTCACGCTCATTATTCAGTTCTTCTTTTGTCACTTCAGAAGATGTTACATACTTTGGTTCAGCAGCAGCTATCTGCATACTCAAATCTTTTATAAGTTCCTGAATTTCAGGAGCATTTTTCTTAGACGCATCGCTAACTTTTAATTTAACTATAACGCCTATTTTTCCATTGCCATGGATATATTTTGTAATACATTCATCAGGTTCAGCATTAATTATGTCAAATCTTCTTATTTTAATATTTTCTCCAATTTTTGCAATAAAATTTGACAGTTCTTCATTTACAGTAGAATTCCCGAATTTCTGAGTTTTTAAAACTTCAAGATCAGCTGGTTTATTTTCAAAAATATGTTCAGTAATCTTTTCTGCAAATTCAAGAAAACCATCGTTTCGGGAAACAAAATCCGTTTCCGAATTAATTTCAGCAATTACCGCAAGTTTATCAGTTAATTTTACTTTAACTATCCCTTCAGCAGCTGTTTTTGAAAGCCTGTTTGCCGCTGCTGCAAGACCTTTTTCACGAAGAACTTTAACTGCTGCATCCATATTACCATCCGCTTCAGTTAAAGCTTTTTTACAATCAAGCATTCCTGCGCCTGTTTTTTCTCTAAGTTCCTGAACCATTTTAGCTGTAATTGCAGCCATAACTCCACACCATCCTCACCTTAATAATTATTTTTTTTGACGCATATATTTTTTATCTTATGTGCCAAAAATATCTTAGTTTTTTTGATAAAAATTAAAAACCTTTCTTTTTCGAAGGAATTTTATTGAATGCGACAGAAGATTCATCCTCAACAATTCCAACTTCATCTATTATAGTTTCTTCTTCCATTGTTTCAATTTCTCCCTCTTCTGCTTCATCATTTGCAGCTTCGGCAGCGGATTCTGTATCCTGTTCTTTTAATTTTTCTTCCATTTTCTTTTCCCACTGGCTTCTGCCGTCTATTACAGCTGCAGCTATCGTAGAACAGAATAATTGTATCGCTCTTATTGCATCATCATTTCCTGGAATGCCGTAATCAACTATATCCGGATCTGCATTAGTGTCAAGTACAGCTACTACAGGTATATTCATTTTTCTGGCTTCAAATATTCCTATCTCGTCTTTTTTTACATCTATAACAAAAATAGCATCAGGTAATTTTTTTAATTGTTTGATTCCGCCTAATAACTTTTCCTTTTTATCCCGTTCTTTTATTAAAGTATTTCTTTCCTTCGTCGGAAGCTTTTTTATCAGACCTGATTCGATCATTTGATTAATCTTATATAATCTGTCTATACTTCTTGATACAGTTGAAAAATTTGTAAGAGTGCCTCCAAGCCATCTCTGGTTTATATAAGGCATCCCGCAGCGTTCAGCTTCCTGTTTAATAGTTTCCTGAGCCTGTTTTTTGGTCCCCAAAAATAAAATAGTTCCGCCTTCTGCGCAAAGATTGGTAACATATTCTATTGCTCTCTGAAAATATCTTATAGTCAATTGCAAATCAAGAATATGTATGTTTTTCCGTTTTGTAAATATAAACGGCTTCATCTTCGGATTCCATCTTTTAGACTGATGTCCGAAATGAACTCCCGCTTCAAGCAATTGCTTCATCTGTACTTGTACTACCACTTTAATTTCCTCCTAAAAATGTTTTTACCTCCATCTTAATCATTTTTTTATAAGCAGTGATTTAAAACAAATCAAAGAACCTTATAAAAATCATAAGATGTGCGTATTGATTGCGCTGATAAAAATTTTATCGCACAATTATATTTATATTTTATTTGAATTATTTTTTTTGTCAAGCTTTTTATATTTATTTTTTATTAAATCACGCAGAATTATCGCTTTTTCATATTGTTCAGAATTTACCGCAATTTCAAGTTCATCCTGAATCTTTTTTATTTCATCATAAATCTCATTTTCTATTTCTTTTTTAACAGGCCGTTTTCCTATATGCCTGGAAGAATTATGTATTTGTTTTAACAAAACAGTCAGTTCTTCTTTAAAAAATTTATAGCAATCAGAACATCCTAACTTTCCTCTTTTTCTAAATTCAATATAAGTCAATCCGCAAGTATCGCATTTCAAAAATTCATTTTTAAATATATTGGATGAATTAAGTTTATTTTTTTTCATTCCGTTAGATTGGACTGAAGGCGGAACCGAATCCTGAGTATTATTATTTGTTAACGATTGATCAAACTTTTCAAATTTCTGCATTTCTCCCAATAAATCCTGCGTAGGGTCATAAAAATTTTTTTTCTTTGCGCATTCATGGCATAAATGGATTTCATTAAAAACATTATTTATACTCTCTTTGTAATGAAAACTCGCTTCATTTTTTTTACAATCATCGCAAAGCATCAGTTTATTTCCTTTCCTTTATTTTTTTCCTTATTGCCGCTAATTAAATCATTACCATTCAAAATATAATAAAAAACTGCGCTGAATAACAAAATACCTATCCCGAAAAAAAATAAAGTTTGAAAAAATGAAGAAAATACTTTATCCCCGCCTGTTATTTCTTCAAACATATCTAAAGGATTTCCATACCTATATAAATATACAATTATAAAAAACAGCGATATCCCGATTATTGAATTTATATAATTACTTTTTTTCATTTCACCAATTCAAACACAGTTCATACTTAAAAAAATATATTTTTTTAATGATATTTACAAAATTAAAATCTGGGATCATATATAACTTCAGGCGATTTATTGTCAATCTCTTTCATTCTTATATCAGCCATAAGGCTAATAGAAGATTTTTTCTCAGGATCTTTATCCATAACATACTTAAATTGTTCCCTGGCTTTATCCTTCATTTTTTTTCTTAAATAAGCAATTCCTAAATTATACCTGTTCTGCATATCGTCTTTATTTACTTCCACAGCTTTTAAAAATTTGTTGAATATTTCATCAGCAAGCTTTGAATCAGGCGCTATCTTAAAAATCATGCAATACCGCTCGCCTGCAAGTTCAGGCTCTTTCATTAGTTCATATATATGGCCTAAATGATTATATGCTTCTATATTTCTGTTGTCGATGCTTATAGCATTCTGAAATAATTCCAGCGAAGCATCAAATGCAGCGCCTCTATTCCATAATCCTCTCAATCGCATCGTTTGATTTTCAAATTCAAAATAATATGTTTTAATCTCTATAATGTTTTTTTGCATTTTACTTTTATACTTCTTGGCATTTTGCGATTTTATTATTTTTTCGTTTATTCTGATAATATTTTCGATCTTCTCTGACAGTTCTGTTCCTGCTCGTTCATATCTGTTTATAAACGAATCGAGATTTAATCCTTTAAAATATTTTCCGCGTTCAGTAATAACCTTCACAACTTCAGGAATTAATAATTTAGTGTCTTTCAGCATAACCACCAAACTGTCAGGAATATAATCCATTTTGATAATTTCAAATATGTTTGCCAAATCTCTTCCTATGTTTGCACTTAACTGATTTATTTTCTGATATCCTTCTGTTTCCTGATAAATAACCAGAGCTCCTGTGTCTTCTTTATCAAGATATTCTGCTATTTTTAAAAACGCTTCCCCATCCACTATTTTTTTGTCTGCATAATATTTTACTGTTTTTTCGTAACCGTAATACAGCAACGAAAAAATACCAAACAAAATAGCTGCTATAATCAAATGAGTTTTTAAAGATAAATGCAGTGGGTGATAATTTTTTATTGATTCAATTTCTTCCGCCGTGTATTCAACAGTATTATCAGATTTTACTCGTTCGTCACTCTGATTCCCATTAATATCAGTTGAAGATTGCATAATTTTTCTTTTTTTTGCCATATTTTTTTCTCCAATTCATTTTTTTTACATAAATATAAATATTCTTTAATCCCAAATTAACGTATCATATAATAACAGAAATAAAAATCAACTATATTCCAACATATTTGTTAAACATTTTTTTGATTTTTCCGATATTTTCAGGTCAAGCGCAATTTCATATTTTTCATATTTCAAACAATTATATACATCTGTCAATTCTGTAAGTTTCATTGTTTTGCATTCAAGAGATGATTCTACCGGATAATATTTTTTCTCTGGTATTTCCTTAACTAATCTATGAATAATTCCGGGTTCAGTCGCAATTATAAATTCTAACGATTCAGATTGTTTGATATAATTAATCATTCCTTCAGTGGATAACACAGCGTCAGCCGCCTCTATAGTTTCTAAAGGACACTCAGGATGAGCTATAACTTCCGCATTAGGATATTTTAATTTTGTGGATTTTATTTTATCAATTGTTATCTGATTATGCACATAACAGTATCCGTCAAATAATATCAGTTTTTTCCCTGTTTTTTTTTCACAATATGCTCCAAGATTCTTGTCAGGAATAAATATTATATGTTCATTTTTAATATTTTCAATAATTTTAACGGCATTTCCTGAAGCACAGCATATATCTGATAATGCTTTAACTTCGGCATTAGTATTAACATAAGCCACGACTATAGCTTTTGGAAATCTATTTTTTAATTTTTCCAGTTCAGCAGCGCTTATCATATTTGCCATAGGACAACCAGCGTCAAATCTCGGTATCAATACTTTTTTATCCGGAGATAATATTTTTGCGGTTTCCGCCATAAAAGTAACTCCGCAGAACACTATCATATCGGAGTCTGTATCTGCAGCTTTCCTGGATAAAAATAATGAATCTCCTACAAAATCAGCAATTTCCTGAATTTCTTTTCTTTGATAGTTGTGCGCCAGAATCACAGCATTTTTTTCATCTGCAACACGCCTTATTGATTTTTGAAGAGTTTCAAAAGTTTCATTTACATTATTCATTTTCGAATTATAATTTTTCTGTATTCTGGAAATGATCCCAAAAATATTTTATATTTTTTTCAAAAATTATTTATCGCTTATAAATATATAATTTTTGTAAAAAACGCCAAAATATCCATTTGGAAATATTGCCATTCCATTCTATTTTTTAAAGTGTACGATTTTATTTAAACATTTTAAA
The DNA here is from genome assembly GCA_017999075.1 of Candidatus Babelota bacterium. Taxonomy (GTDB): domain Bacteria; phylum JAGOBX01; class JAGOBX01; order JAGOBX01; family JAGOBX01; genus JAGOBX01. The sequence goes on from JAGOBX010000117.1 coordinate 7,572, forward strand.
ATGTCAATTTTTTTTTAATTTTCAAAAAAAAAGCCGCTGGTGTCATTTCGACAGCAGCGGCCCAGCCGTTTATGCTAATATGCTAAATAACTTTTTATGGTTAAAATTCCCGCTTATTTGGATAATTTGGCTTTTTTGCAGCTTTCTTTGAAAGCTTTGTTAAAAGAAACTTTAGGAACTTTTGTTGCAGGTTTTGCAGCAATAGTAATTTCCTGTCCTGTCAAAGGATTACGACCTTTTCTTTTTGGAGACGCAGGTCTAACTTTAACAAATATTTTTCCAAAATTACCAACCGGAACTCTTGCGCCGCTTAATACGCCGGCGTTAACAACTTCCAAATAATCTTCGATAACAGATTTAGCTTTAGCTTTAGGTATTTCACCTTTAGAAGCTACATACGCTACCATTGAATTGAAAGTGAACTTTTCCGGTAACTTAACTTTTGCTACTGCCTTTGCCATAAAAAAATCCTCCTAACCAAATAATTTACAGGAACAAAAAATCCCTGTTTTTAAAGGAATTATATATGTTTTAATAAAAAAAGCAAATATTTTTTTTATTATTTTATTATTTTTTCCTGTATTTTACAGGGTTTGGAAAATACGGCATCACTAAAACCCAATCAAAAACGCTTATTTTTTGGTACAATATGAATTACAAATCAGACACAGCTAAATCTTAATCTCAAAAAAATAAAAAAAAATATATTGACAAAAAATAAAATAAATATAAAATTACTTCAGAATTATTTTTTATTCCGAAAAAAGAGGAGGGATATTAAATGTTGAAAAAAATAATTGCTTTAGGATTAATTGCAATTTTAGCTGTCAGCTTTGCTCTTGTAGGTTGTTCAAAACAAGAAGAAGCAGCTCCTGCTGCTGATCAAGCTGCTCCGGCTGCTGATGCTCCGGCTGCTCCGGCTGCTGATGCTCCAGCTGCTCCGGCTGCTGACGCTCCGGCTGCTCCTGCTGCTGATGCTCCAGCTGCTCCGGCTGCTGATGCTCCGGCTGCTGCTCCGGCAAAATAATGTAATACATTATTATTTGCAATTAGTGAAAAACTGCCGCAGTTTGATTAACAATAATATTGATTTCAAACTTCGGTATGTTTTTCGAGCTATAAATTTTGAACTGACCGTAATGATATATTTTATTATATAAAAATATTTCGTTACGGTCATTATTATTATGAATTCCTTATTATTAATAACTCCGCCTTTTGTAAATCCTAATTGTCCGTATCCTGCCACGTATTTATTGGCTGGTTATTTAAAAAATTCATTCGATAATCTGAACATACTTCAAAAAGATTTATCAGTTGAGCTATTAAATAGAATATTTTCTTCTAAAACATTAAAAAAAATATTTAATTTATCAAAAAAAAATATTATAAATATTCATTCAGATGAAAGATTGTCTAAAATAAAAAAA
>JAGOBX010000118.1 GCA_017999075.1 Candidatus Babelota bacterium
AATTATCATACACTTTTTTTATTAAAAACTAATTTTTTTTAAAAATAAATTGCGTATTATTATATTAATCCTGCCCTTTATGTCAATCAATATTTGAAAATTCAGGAAGATTTATTTTTGATTTCAAAAAAATCTCACAAAAAAATATTGACTTTTTTTTTTATTTATATATCTTATATTAAATAATTTTAAAAATAAAGGGGTTAAATTGGAATGAGCAATTTGGAAATTGGAAGTGAAATGGAAGGAAAAGTTGCACGTATTTTAAATTACGGTGCAATAATTACTATCGAAGACAAAACCGGATTGTTACATAATAATAAATTAGGAAAATTTAAAAAAGCTACTGGTTTATTGCGTATAGGCGATGTAATTAAAGTTAAACTTGATGAAATAAAAGAAGACGGAAAATATAGTTTATCTCTATGTCAGGAACTTGAAAGAAAAAGAATTACTAACAAAAAGAAAAAAAGGACTAAACCTTATGTTTTTAATCCTAAAATAGCTTGGCATACTTCAAACAATTTCGGAAATGCAAGGAGATTTCATATTGATGAAAATTCTCCTTTCGAAGATAGAATGAAAGCATTTTTAAAAGATAGTGATGAAAAAAGATTAGATATTAAAAAAAGTTTAGAAGCTAAACGCGGTTAATTATTAAATATATTGCGGGGTAGAGCAGCCTGGTAGCTCGTTGGGCTCATAACCCAAAGGTCAGAGGTTCAAATCCTCTCCCCGCTACCAATATATCTTCTTTGTTATCAGTTGATTAACGCCGGGTTTGAGTGAAGTTCAAAGTCGGCTTTTTTATGGCACTGTGAAAGAACTGTGAAAGAATTCATTTCAGGCAGCGTATCTATCGCCTCAATCATAGCCGACAAATCATCGTGTTCATAATGCCTCAAACTACCCGATGAAAGTTTACCGAACAAGCGTCGTCTTACCGATTCTTCTACCCTGTTTAATTTCAATGTATGATTAAATGTGTGCCGAAAGCAATACAAAGTAATACTGGTATCAAGATTATTTTTTTTTAGACATTCCTTAAACCTTTTTCCAATTTCTGAAACCGCCGTCTCTATCGGGTCGCGGGTAAAACGATACGAATATAAATAATCACTTTTACTAATCAATGATATTACGCCGTTATCGAATAATGACTTATGAACGGGTATCAACAAATTCTTATTTGTCTTGTTTTCCTGAATACTAATAAAATATCTGCCGTTCATTTGCGTAATATTATTTTTCTTCAATCTCAATATATCCGCATTCCTCAAACCAGTATAGAAAAAAAACAAACAAAAATCTCGGAGTTCCTTATCATTCCAAACCGCCCTGAAAATATCATTAATATTTTCAATTGGTTTTCTTTGCACATCCGGAATTTCTTTTGTTTGCAAATCTTCTAAAAAAGTTTCTTTAAAAATATCATAAGGATTTTTTTCAATGTATTTATAAGAAACCGCGCGTTTTAAAAATTTTTTTAAAATACTGATTTCATTCCTTATTGTTTTTTCTGAAACCTGTTCCTTGCGTTTATTGAAATACGCGGCAATTGTGTTAGCCGTAATATTTTTTAATCCCAAATTTCCGAAATAATCAAGCAAATGATTTATTATTGTCTTTTTTGCGGATATTACGCCCCTTGCCTGAGAACCCGCGCTAATATACTTGCCTTCATATTCTTCCACCCATTCTCGAAATGTAATTTCTAATTTATTTAGCGTATCAAAAGATTCGCCGTAATTATACCTGTCAACTATGTCTAATACAAAACGCCAAGCAGCCGCTTGCGCTTCAACACCCCCTGTGAAATTTTTACGAATAGGTTTATCTGATGGTAATTTTATATAAGCCTGCCAACGCTTGAAAATCTTATATTGTTTATCATTCCACGCATAAACCCGATATGTAATATTGTTACTAATTGCAACCACCTCATCGTAGTTGCCGTCTTTTTGTGTAGTTTAAGATTAATTAATTTGATTTTAAATGTCAAGAAATTATGATGAAAATTACAAAAATTATCAACGATGTTTTTTTAAATATCATATCGCTTTTAATTTTTCATAATCTTCTGAACCAAGCGGCATTAATTGATGGTTTGAAAATAATTTAAAATTGTCAGAAGACGAAACGATAGTTTTTTCATTTAAAACAGGCATTTTATCTATTGCCTCTTTCATTCTTATTAAATCATCCGCTTCGTAATGTCGCAAACTGTCAGAAGGCAATTTCCCGAAAAGACGGCGTCTTGTTATTTCATCCGTTCCGCTAATTTTCAAATAATAATTATATGTATGACGCAACCAATAAAATGTAATATTCGAATCTATATTCTTTTTTATTAAAAGCATTTTTAATCTTTTACATAAATCATCAACAATATCTTCTACTTCTAACTTCCGTTTGGAGTATTCAAATAAATAATCTCTGTCAAAGTTTAAAATTTTATTTTCAAAAATCGCATTATGTATCGGAATAACAATATTTTTTTGAGTTTTCCCTTCATTCAAATCAAAAAAATACATATCTCTGATTTTTTTTATATTATCTTTTGTTAGATTCACAACATCAGAATCACGCAATCCGGTATAAAACATCATTAAACAAAAATTCCTTATTTCTATATCTTCCCACACTGCTGCCATAAAAACATTTAGATTGTCAATCGGCATTCTTTTGTTGATTTCATATGGATATAATTTTTTTAATCTCTTGAAATGAAATAGCATAAATGACCTATATGGATTGATTTTTATATATTCCTTCACAACTGCATAATCCAAAAATTTTTTTAAGATTTTTATTTTGTTCAGTGCCGTTTTGAAACAATTATTCTTATAAACAATTTCATAATCGAATAATTCGGAAATTATATTTTCATTTATTTCTGTTAATTTCATATTGCCAAAAAAATCTATCAAAGAGCCTATGTTTGATTTTTTAGATATGATATTTCCTCTTTTGTTATTGCCGTCTGAAAGATAGGTGTCAATATTTAAATCTATCCATTTTTTCAAATCCATATTTCTGTGAACAATACTATTTAAATTTTGACCGCCAATATATAACACAATCACTTCATTAATATATTTCCAAGCATCCAATTCAATTTTATTTATTTCTGTTTTATTATTAATGTCGCAGGAAAAATTTTTTCTAATCGGTTTTTTAAAATTTTTAATTTTTAAAAACGCTTGATACCTGCAAAATGTTTGTTTTTTTTGTTTATCAATCCAAGTAAATATTTTATACTTTATTTGGTTATTGAATTTTGAAGCGATAAGAGAATCAATCAATTCTCTCATCGCTGAAATTTTAACCCTATGTTCCAAACAATTCGCATTATTCTGCACAGCCACGCCGCTATTCTTTTTTTCTTGAATATTTTTTTCTTCAACCATTTTAAATCTTTTATTTGCGTTTTAATGTCAATTTTTAAAAAAACTTTTTATCAAAAATTGCAAAAAGTTACGTTTATATTTGGAACCGCCAAAAGTAATTTTTTTTCAGCGACATTTATATACTCAGTTTCTGTCAGAATATAATAAATTTACTCCTCCGAAAAATTAATCTACGCTGTATAAAATTACCGGGCAGGCAGCGAGCTTGCCCGGCGATTATTCGCTAAATCCTTGTTTCCAGAATTCCAAAGATGGTTTTTGACCACTCAGGAAACCGTGGTAAAATATATTCCGCCGCCGCTGGTTGCGAAGACGCATACCATTTCCCGATTTTTTGATAGTATTTTGCGATTACTTTTTGCTCTGACACCTCCGTTAATATTGTACTCAGGGGTTTGTATAAACTCAATTTATCCAATTGGATAATCAATCCTCTTGACAGCAAACATTCTGAAACATGCTTGAGATCACGGGCTGTTGCAACAAAAACCACATTGCTCAAGTCAATCTGCCGTGTTTCTGTTTTTCCTGTTAATATGCGGCCGTCGGTAATAAGTGCTAAAATTTTTTCTGTATTTTTATTATTTATAGCAGTATCCAACAAAAAGATGCCTTTCTGGGGTTTTGTAGTCCGGCAAAAGGTATCTTTTAAACTCTTAGCGCTACCGCTTATGTATAATATTTCATCCATACCGCTTAATGCCGCCGCACCTCTAATTAACGTACTTTTTCCTGAACACCCCTCACCTTCAATAATAAACAAAGGAATTTTGCCGCCGATCCTGTGACGAATCATGCAACTGACCAACAAAGCTTCTGCATTCCTTCGATCATTTTCGGTTTTAAAATTAAATCCCGAAAAAAAAATTTCTGTGTTTTTCATAAAAATTACTCCTTAAAAAAATATTTAAAAAAATAAACCGAGCACAACAACGTAAATTTATAATAACTATAAAATACATATTTGTGGTTAATTTTCGGTTTAACTTATTCTTACTGCCCCCCTTCTTTTTTATAACCCAAAAATAATTGCGTTTTAATGTCAATTTTACGCCTACCTAACAACCATGCTCCTGTTTGTTCATAACAATAAACATATTGGTTTATAAGCGTCAAACTCATAATTACAAGCCTTTTCAAATTTACAGTTACAATCCATACGAACGCAATATGTTTCTTGCGAATACTCTTTTGGCGGGTTGTTGAACTTTTCTCTGCAAATGATTACAGAATTGTAAAACATTTTATACACAGAAAAATAACTGTTAATTCTAACAATTTTCTGTGCGGCGCTAATATCGTAATTCCCTACTATAATAATTTCTCCAGCATTATCTAAAACATCTTCAAAAGTCGGAACTACATTCTCTTGAAATTTTTTTATAAGATATCTATCATCCATATATGTTCCCACAATTTCTTTTGTCTCTGCGAAAATATTAGTCGTATCTCTATACACGTGAACCACAAAAAATTCTGGGGATTGAGGTTTTTTTGTTCTATTCATAATTGATTCAATCAAGTTATTTGTATCCAATCCTGTTTTAGAAAATTCTTGATAAAGACATTCATATTCAAAAAATTCTTTTAACATTTCTTTCAAAAATTCACAGTCAATAATAATAATATTTTTTTTCATTTTTCTCTCCTAAATTCAAATCAAATTTTTCAAAATTCTTAGGTTGCATTTTTTTCCGCAACTCCATAATATTTTTTTTTATATTCACCTCCTCTCACTATAAGAATTTCTTTTTTCATTTTTTAACATTAAACCGCTCATCAAATTTTTCAAAAAATAAATCTTTTTCAATTATTTTTTTGGCTTCATCTCGACAATCCTGGCAATAATAATCGTATATTTCATTACTGTAATATAATCTTACAGATATTGATTTACCTTGAATATCCTCAATAATTTCATCATAAATAACTTCATAAAATTTAAAAAATTCTTCCAATTCAGCATCTTCAATATCTTCATTTTTCACTTCCATTTTTAGGATATTATTTTCAATATTCTTGACAATCGCGCCGTTTTTTTCTTGCGTTTTTTTGTCAAACTCAATATTAGCATCTTGCGTTTTTATGTCAATATTTCCTCCATTAATTTCCTGCGTTTTTTTGTCAACATTTTTTTCGTCGACTATTTGACCAGTTTCCTCAAATTGAACAATTTCGTCTGCTCTATTTATTTCATTCGTTTCCAAAGGCTCACTATAATTTTTATCGGCGATTTCACCACTGCTACAAATATCATTTGCATCAATCTCTACCATTTTGATTTCTGTGTTTTCGTCAACATTTTCGGCATTAACTTGCTGCTCTGTTTCTTCAATTTCTGCAACCGTATTAGCCATATTTATTTCAAATTTTCCATCATTTTCATTTTTATTTTCATCCTCATTTTTCGCCATTTCATCAGCATCCTTATCAATATTTTCCGCCGTTTCAACCAATAATTCACTATCATTTTTTTTGGTTTTTCTGGAATCCCAATCATCATAATCTTCCCCTTTGTCTGCCACTTTATCCAGTTCTTTTAAGGCTTCAATCTGCTCTTCACTAAATCCCTTTTTCCGCAAATCATCCCAGTCTTCTTCACTAATTTTACTTTTATAATTTTCATTCGTTTCTTCAAAATATTCTTCAACAAATCCTTGTTTTTCTTCTTCAAAAATCTCATTATTTTTCAATATGTTTGGTTGTTCTATATCACTTGCCTGACACTCTTCCAATTGTTCATCATTGTCAGCTTTTTCAATTTCTTCGACGGCACTTGTTTTATTTTTTTCTTTTTCTATTAGCCCGTCATTCTCATACTTCAATATCAATTCCATATAATCATCGCCCATATAATCATCCATAAAAAAGCCTCCTTAAAAAATATAAAATATAAAATCACGCCTTTCACGCCCTTCACACCCTGTTTTGAAACTTTTTATTTATATATATATTTTTTTTTTTATAAAAAAAAGTGTTTGCCATAAAAGGTGTGAAGGGTGTGATTTTAGTGCTTAAGTTATTTAAAATCAAAGAGTTATCAATCACACCTTTGCTGTTATAAAGGTGTGATTGGGTGTGAAAGGGTGTGATTTTCATCTAAGTTCAACTCCCATATATCCGCGTTTTATGTCATTGCCCTCATCTTTGCGCTGGGAATCGCCATCTATCCCGTATTCGCGTTTTAGTATATTTGAAAACCTTAACTTAAACGATTCAGCTTTCAAGATATGTTTTTCGCCTCGCTCAACACACCACTCATTAAATCTATTGTATGCCGTATCTTTAAATAGAAAAGATTCAGCATTTTTTATTACACATTCACTAAAAAAAACCTGCACAATATCGTTAAATTCTACAATTTCTTTTTTCAAATCTTCAACCAAATCTGAGCGGGTAAATTGCCAATTATTGTTTTTAAGGCGGTGCAAACCTTTCAATGCCCAATTTAATATTCCGGGTAATTCTTCCAACAGTTTAGTATGAAGCGTGATATCTTTTAAACGATCATTTGCGCTTTCGATTTTATCAACAAAACGTAGAGAAAACGGAATAGCAATAACGCGTCTTTGAAACGCAAAACTTTTATCATCGGTCCTTGGCAACTGATTCATCGAAAATGCAAATTTGGCATAAGGTTTCAATGAAAATCCCGGTTTATATTTTGGGTTTACTTGGATCGTTTCACCGTCTACGAGGCGTTTAAAAATCTCAATTTCTTTAGTGTCATTTGCATTCAATTCCGAACATATATTTAGCAGTTTGTTTTTTAATTCGCAAGCTTCAACAGGATTGTTAATTTGCCGCATACTGAGAGCAGAAATATTTTTTTCGCCTATTAATTTTTCCAATATTTTCAGGATTGTGCTTTTGCCTGATGCTCCATCGCCGACAAGAAAAAGTGCGAGTGTAAGTACATAAGTAGTAAGGCACAACCCAAAAAATTCTTGAATAATATTTATGATTTCCTGGTCATCCTTAAAAATAATATTTAGGGTTTCAACCCATTTCGGACATTGGGCGGCAGGATTAAAATTTATTGGTATCTTAAATGATATATATAAATTTTTATGGTAATCTATAATCTTTCCTGTTTCAATATTTAAAACTACATTTTTCAAAGGTAAAAATTCAATTTTAGAATTCATACTAAACTCGTTGTTTTTTATAATTTTATTGTCAGATAAAATATGGCATTTTACTTCGTTATAAATATTTATTTTTGCACGAGATTTTAAAATACTTTTTGTTATTGCGTTTATATGTTCTGGAGTAATTTCAACCCAAAGTTCATCCGCATTGTCATACCGCCAGATTTCTTTTTTGGCGGGGATATAGACATAATAAAAATTGCGCATAATTAATTGCGCCACATAATATGGATTTACAATATATTTAATTTTTCCTTTTGCGACACTTTCTACAACAATCATGCTGTGACAAATAAAATAGGATAATAAATCATGATCGGAATCCAAATCCTTAAAAAAAACCGGTAATTCCATTGCTGTTTCAATTAATTTATTAAAAACTTTTTCCGGTTTTTTTTGTTTGGACAGAAATTCATCAATATCTTTTATTTGTTCATCCCAATTTAAAACCCTAATTTCGGCTTCGGAATCTAAATCTAACATTTTGCCAATATATTTTTTGCCTGCATCGTCCTTGTCAAAAGCGATATAAATAATTTTTAGAGTTTGATTGTCCGATAAATATTTCATTTGCGCATCGGACAACTGTCCTGATGTTGCAATAACCCCGCCGGTCCATTTCCCTTTATCTATTATGGAAAGCACATCATTTTGCCCTTCTACAAGTATAATTCTATCATTATTATCAAGAGAATCTTGATTGTAAAAAAGGCAGTTTGAATCGGCGGCGCTTGCAATTAATTTATAACATTTTTTATTGATTAAATCTTTTGCCGTAATATTTGCAATTTTGCCCTTTAGAAAATGAGGGTAGATATAAATATTATTGAACCGCGGACAAATTTTTCCGGTTTTGCTTATATAGGCAATTCCGGCATCGATTAATTCCTTTTCATTATAATTTTTAGTTTTTTGTAAATGATTGTAATAATGCCAGCCACTATCTATATAACCGATAGTTAACATTTTAATTATTTCAATACTGTGTAACCTAAAATTTGTTTGAAATTGCAGCGCGGTAACATCAGAATTCTGAATAATTGTTTTACTGCTTAATAAATTATTATGTGCGTATTTACAAAAATCTAATAATATTTTACTGTTGTCCATTATGATAATCCTCCTCCATTAGAAAAAAAGTTTATCGCATCTTTAAAAGTGATTCTATTTTTTTTCATTTCAAAATTTATGATGTCACCGTGTTGGGCGCAAGAAAAACAGTGGTAGTTTTGTTGAATTTTAAATATTGTAAAGCAATCATTGTGGCCGCAAAATGGACACGGATTAATTCGGTATGTCGAACCGCCGATGCTTTTTATACTATCAAAATGCTTGTTGAAAAAATCTACTATATCGATTCGATTTTTTAATTGCGTAACATTATTCTGCATTTGTTTTCTCCTTTTTATTTTTT
>JAGOBX010000119.1 GCA_017999075.1 Candidatus Babelota bacterium
AAAAGATTATCTCTTGAAAGTTTATTTTCTGAAATAAGCAAGAAAGATATTAATACTTTTAATATAATTTTGAAAGCGGATGGAAGAGGTTAAGGGGAAGCGATACATTCTTCTTTGAAGGAAATAGGAAATGAAAAACTTAAAGTCAATATAATACAGGAAGGCGTAGGAGCTATTACGGAATCAGACGTTACATTGGCCAGCGCTTCTGATGCAATAATTATAGGATTTAAAGTAAGACCTGAATCTATTGCAAGTTCTCTTGCCAAAAAAGAAAATATAGAAATAAGGCTATATGATATTATATATAACCTTCTTGACGATGTTAAAGCAGCTATGACAGGAATGCTTGAATCTGTAATTGAAGAAACTGTTACAGGAAAAGCTCTGGTAAAAGAAGTTTTTAAAATTTCAAAATTAGGGAAAATTGCCGGAAGCGTAGTAATTGAAGGAAAAATATTATTCCCGTCTTATGCGAAACTTATAAGAGATAATATTATGTTATACAATAGTAAATTATTCTCATTGAAACATTATAAAACCGAGGTTCGTGAAGTTGTTTCCGGAAAAGATTGCGGAATAGGCCTTGAAAATTATGAAGATATCAAAGAAGGCGATATAATCGAATGTTATATAAAAACCGAAAAAAAACAGGTTCTATAATATAATATTAAATCCGGTATTACTTGGTTAAATGTTCATAAATGTTATAACAAAAATATCAACTTTTTATTACAGATTATTTTATAAAATTATTTCGTTGTTTTGTAAAATAACATTTGTGATATCTGATTCTCATTCAGCTATAAATCCTGCCATACTTGATAGAATAAAAAATATTAATAATAGTGTTGTGATACATTGCGGTGATTGGTCTGCGCCTGAAGACTATTATGAAATGAAAAAATTATGTGAAAAATTATATACGGTTCATGGAAATACTGAAACGTATGAGATGGAAAAGATTTTACCAAATGAATTAGACACGGAAATCAATGGAATTAAAATTCATGTGATTCATGAGCTTGACAGTTATAAAAAATATCTTGGATTATCCGGAGGAAGAGAGTATATAGTTTTACACGGACATACTCATCAACCTTCAAAAAAAAAAAATAAGTCAGTTTATTTTTTTAATCCAGGTTCATGCGGGCCAAAACGATTTTCGAATGTTCCAGCTTCATACGGTGTTATTTATTTTTTTAAAAAATATTTCATATTTTCGGTGCACAAAATATGGTTTTATTACGAATAATAAAAAAAGGCTGTCAATTTTTTATTAAAAATTAAAATGAAAACATTGAATTATTAAATATTATGTCCGGATTATCATCATTAAAAAAAAATGCTGTAGAAACTTTTATAAGTTCATATCTAATACAGTTTGCTTCCAAATTTATAAGCATAATCACCCAATTAATTATAGCAAGATTTTTTTTATCTACAGAAGAATTCGGTATTTTCTTATATGTTTTTTTTATATTTTCTATTATAAACAATTTGCGCGATTTAGGAATATCCACTCAGGTTATCAGACAAAAAGATATTGATTATTCTTTGATAAATTCGCTGTTTTTTGTTTTATCTTCCGCTATAACATTATTGCAAATAATATACGGTTGTTTTATTTACAAAACAAACCCTTCTTACAGTAAAGCTTTAATTTTTATGTCTCTAAGTTATGTACCCACGGCGTTAGGTTCTGTTCCATCCATATATTTCGCACAAAATTTATTGATAAAAAAAACATTAAACGCGCGGATATCCTCAATGATTGCATATTTTTTTGGAGCTATAATGTTAACTTATGCGGGATTAGGAGCTTCCGGATTAGCATTAGCCAAATTTTTACAAAGCGCAGTTTTCACAATTTTAATTCGGATTAAAGCTTCTGATATAATAAAAACTAATTTTAAACTTTCAGGAACCAGAAATATTGTTAAGGAAAGCTACAAGTTTTTTATTAATGACAACCTTGGATTATTGACTACTGAAATATATAACTATGTTATAAAAAATTTTGTTTCAACTGCGTCTCTTGCAATTTACAGAGCAGCTTATTCACTTGTCGATATTCCGGTGAATATAATTGAACAGGCGTTTTACAAAGTAGCTTATCCAATGTTTTCTAAACTTTCTTCAGATAAAGAAAAATTACTGAACGCTTATTCTTTTTTAACAATAATATTATTTTGTGTAGAAGTCCCTGTATATCTATATATTTTTTTCAACAGCGAACTGCTCATTTATTTTACTTATGGATCAAAATATTCTACATCTTCAGAAATGATAAAATGGCTTGCTTTTGTTCCTATTTTTACTCCATATACCACTTTTGGAATCGAATTATTCAAATCTTTAAAAAAAGACAATTGGCTTTTAACTTATATATTTATAGGGTCGTTTTTAATAATCCTGTTTTCGTTTATATTAACAGCTAATTATGGAATTAAAGGCACTGCTGCAGCAAATTATCTGGGATTGAATTATTTTATAATTTATTATTTCATATACAAAAATTTTAAAAAACATTTTTATTACATATTAAAAAAAATGGCTGTAATATATTTGTTTCCAGCTTCATTGTTTTATATAACATCAAATACTGAATTTAAATTCGGTTTTTTGAAATCATCAGTAATTTTTTTTGCAAATTCTGTAAAACCTTTATCCGAAACTTTATACAGAAAAATATCAGATTTGAATTTAAAACTTGAGATAATATCCCAAGGATTATACCATTTAATTTTTTTAGTTCTGATCTTTTATATATTTTATATTTTCATTTATAAAAAAATGCAGAAAGAACTGGGTATTAAACTATAAAATAAACCTAAAAAATATAACATTTATTTTTTTGGTTTATTTTATAGTTAATAATATGCGTTGGATTAAATAATAGGATTAATAATTATTGCAGAATCAATCAATCATCCGCAAAAAACTTCCTTCACTATAAATATAACTGCATTTTAAAGAAGGTCCAGTTTTATATTATAATCCGTTTTTTAAAAACCCCAAGCATTATATCAAGGTTTTAACCGCATCTTTAGAAATATTCCCTTGACATAATAAAGCCTGCGCCGGATTGCTCTGCAAAGCTGAATTCAAATTATTTACCATATCAGCAGCATCTTTTAATGTTACGATATCAACTCCAGCAGATTTTTGATTTTCACGTGAAATATTCAAAATAACATCACTTACAGATTCTTCTTTAGAAAATTGAATCTTAGGGTATTTAATGCTGAAAATTTCTTCGTATTGTAATTTTGAAGTTTCACATTGAAGATATGAATTTGAAATATTCATTTTGTTCACCTCCCTGATGTTTGACTTAAATCCTTTTAAGTTTCTATCATTAATATCGGCAGATAGTAATAAAATCTTTAGAAAAAAATAAAAAAAAATATCAACTCTATTTTTTTCAACAGGTTATTATTTATAAAAATAAAATATTGTTTACTGGTGTCCAATAAAAATTTAAAAAGGCAAAGGCAATGCCAAAGACTCATCCGGTTCGCCTGGCAATCACTAAAAGCACTACACTAAAAGTGCCGACTAAAAGTGCCGTATAGTCAAAAGTCATTTTCAATCATTTTTTGTCCATGATATTTCATGAAGCACCAAATATAATATAAGAAAATATCCGGATTAGTCATTTTTAGATTTAATTTCATATAATTTAAGCAACGATTTATAATATTCATTAAGTTCTTTTTTATAATAATCAGGCATAGAATTATTTAAAAATTTTTCTAATTCTACAGGCAGTCCGGACGATTTTTTTAAATCTACGGGCGGCGCAGACTTAGGTTTAACTTCTAAAGCCGCTTTTGATTCGCGTTTATCCTGATTTTCAGTTTCTTTTTTTAACGACCTTGATGTATCTATGAGTTTATCATAAACCGATTTCTGAGATTCTTTAACTTGTTGATTTAATGTTCCTTTTTTAAGTGTTTTTTCTATTTTATTCATTTCATCAACAAGTTTCTGTAATTTTTGCTGCAGAGCGTCGCCAGAATTAGTATTTGAATCCATAAGCTGCTCAAGAGATTGACGTATCAAAGACTGTTCGTAAGACATTTGTTCAATCTGTTCCTGTGAAAGATCATTAAAATTAAACGACATTGAATTCAAGGATTGTTGAGCTTTAGCTAATTGTTCTAACCTATCAGACATATTGGAAGAATTATTTTTTTGATTATCTTTATTCAAATCTTCTTTAATTTTTAAAAGCTTGAATATAAGTGAAGATGTCGATTTCATTATTATATTTATTTTATCAAGAGAACCTGCTGATGATTTATTTTTAAGAGAATCGCAAATATAACCGTACATATCGGAAATATATTTAAAATCTTCAATCAAATCAGCCGGAAAAACAAAAGATTTCGCTGTTAATTGAAAATATTTTGCGCTTTGAATATATATATAATTTTGATATTCCTGACATAAATTAATAAAAAACGGATAATCCGCAGGAACAGAATTTATAAACTGATTGTTAGTTTCGCGTAAAATATCTTCAAAATTATTTTTCAATTCAAGATTTTTGTTCTGCAGATTAATCATTTTAAAAATAATTGTCTCAATGTCCTGTTCAAATTTTTCAAATTCTTTATTACTCATTTGCGTCAAAAGATTATTTAATTGTTCGGCAAGATTAGATAATTTTTCTTTTAAATCATTACTTTCTTTTTCCATTTCATCTTTGTTTTTTTGAACTTCTGATTCAGTTCCAGATTTTTGATTTTTCATATTATTCGCCAATTTTTTTGATTGCTGATTTATTTTTGCCATTGTTTCTTTTATATTATCCAGAACTTTTTGAGTTTGCTTATCTTCAGAACTATTTTTCAAATCATCAACAGCCTGTTGAAGTTTTGAGAGTTCTGATGCGAGTTTTTCCTGCTGAATCGCACCTGATTCTAAATCATTTTTATTAATTGAAGATGTTATATCATTTTGTTTAAATTTTAAATCATCTATAGTTTTCTGAATATTTTTAAGCGTATTCTGCATTTTAAGCCGGTTTAATAAAGACAAAGTTCTATCAATTTTTTTCCCGAATTCATCTTTATTGAAAACTGCATTTTTCAAAAATTCCTGCTGCTGCATAGGATTTTTAGAAGCTAACGCATTTTGAAAATCAGTTATAGATTTTTTTATATCGTTATCTCTCAATTCATCCATAAGCTTGTTTAATTTTGAAAGTTTTTCCAAAGTTTCTTCACCAAGCATTTCCCTGGTTTTTTTGTATTGCTCGACAGCCTTTGAAATGCGCGATTGAATTTCTTTGATTTCAGCTTCTATTTTTTTCTGCGCATCAAGAAGTTCTTTTATTTGTTTTTGTGTTGACCAATCCGAACTGTTTGATTTCATCAAATCATTTATTAATTTTTTTGCGGATTTGGATATATCTTCATTTTTTGCCTGAATTGCATTCATAACATTAGTCGAATAATTAAATTCTTTGTTAAGTTCATTAAATAAATCAGCAACTGACGGAACTTTAAGTTTAAATTTTTTGGTAACAGCTTTTTTGAAACCGGAAACTGCATCGTTATCGTAAGCATCTGCATAATAAAAAATTTCATCGCCAGGCATAACATCATATTTAGAAAAATCTATTGTATAGTATGCTGTATGATTAAGTGCTGTTTTTCGAAAATCGAGTTGAAAAGTATCCTTGATTATATCATTAAAAAAATATAAATTACCTGAACTTATACCGAAATCATCTTCTGCTGCAACAATAAAATAAGCAAGCATATCGTCAGGAAGCACAAATTCCTCTTTTCCCGGAAACTCAAAATTAACGGCAGGTTCCAAATCAGGTTTAACTGAAATATTAATTTTTTTCCTTGTTTCAGCAGGTATTGTTAATTTGGATTCAAAATAAAAACTTATTGTTCCTTCTGAAAAAGGTTTATACCTAAAAATATAATTCCTATTATTTTTTTCTGAATACCTGACAGAAAAATTCCCATATTTTATAAAAAATTTTTCAGGTTCAAAATTGATATTACATTTAATTTCAATTTCTGAACCTTTAAGAATTTCTATTGTTTCATGAAATGAATACAAAATATCAGTTTCAATATTAGAATACTGCGGAGGCATAATTTTTATATATTCGATATTTATAACAGGCTTAGTGTACGCGGTTATTAAATAACGTTTTGAAATAAATTTTTCTGCTGAAATATAATATTCAACATTGGAAATAATATTTTTCAGTGAATACGAAAAAGTATCCCTGGTTTGCTCCCTATTTGTTAATGTTATTTTTTCATGGTCTCCGTTTGAAACTAAAGTCAAATCAACAGAACTTATTTTTTTTTCATATGATATAGGTTTAATCAGAATATTTACAGATTCACCTTTTATTATTGCAATTGAACCTGGAGATACATTGAAGGATATTTTTTCAATAACTGTATCAGTTTTATAACAGTTTTTTATAAAATCTATAAGGCGCAAATAATTATATTTAAACAGTATGCCCTGAAAAGCAGCTCCTAATACAATTATAATTAATGCTCTATTTATCCTGCCATTTACAGGTCTTAAAATATATTCCAATTTTAATCTTGAAATATTAACTGCAATATCTTGAATTAATTTTTCTGTAAACGGATTGGACGGGTTAGATTTAAAGGCTGTATATACCGAAGAAATTTTATATGCAAGTTCCGGCGAAGATTTTTCAAATAAAATTATAAAAGACTTAAAATTATAAAACTCAGTCTTAAGTAAAATTATTATAAAAATAATTATTGCAAAACTTATTATTAATGGAAAAAAATTTTTTAACGCAAAAATTAAATTATTATCGAGTTGCGCCCAAACCGCCAAAATATTAAGCCATAAAATTATTAAAGAATATATTATGGACACATATAGTACAGCTGAAACCGCATTATACAGCCAAAAATATTTTTTTAATAATTTATACAAGTGATTTATCATACAGCGCCAAGTTCCATTTCAAGTTTTTCAAATCGTGATTCTATAAGTTTAACCAAATTTCCGTTTACAAAAAGTTTATCGTTTTTGTCTCCTGTGTATGAATGAATTTTTATTAAATTTTCCGATGGAATTACGGTGTAATTATCATCAATAACAATAATTTTAGAAAGAATATATTCAGGAAGACTAAGGCGTTTAACTATGTATTGTAAATTTTTTTTATCGTATAAAGTAAAACTATTATCAAAATAATAATCAAAATATTCCGATATTCCACAAGATTTTACAGTATGATAAATATAATCAATATCGCTCCTCGAAAAAATACACAAAATATAATTTTGCTTTAATCCGGCCAGGAATTCTGTTGTGTTAGGTCTTAAGTATGCTGAAACATTTTCATCAGTATAATCCGGATTTACCAGAGTTCCGTCTAAATCAAAAACCAATATTTTTTTTTTTGATTTTAACTTTTGAATTTTTTCCTGATATTCGATCGTGATTTCAGCTATAGTAACTTTATGCAATTCTTCGTTTTTAATTAGTTCCGCCAGTATTTCCTGAATAGCGTTGTACCCTTTAAATTTTTCTTTTAATTTTCTATAAAATTCAATTGTTTTATTTTCTTCTGCTATTGCAAATTTTATGAGCTGATCTATATTTTTTATTTGAGTTGATTCAACTAATTTAAAATTTGATTCAAGGCGTAAAATATGCTGAACTAATGCGTCAGGTTTAAAAACAGTATTGTTGAAAATATTTTTTGAAATACATTTAATATAATCTATATGTTTTTTTTCTTCATCAGCAAGCCTATTCAAGATTTGTTTCAAGCTGCTTATAGGAGTTAAACCTGAAAGATGTTTATAAAATTCAAATGACTTGAATTCGTTTTCAATTGAATTAATCAAAAGATTATAAAGCAATTTCAATTCTTTATCCGTAAAGCTCATATTTTAAATATATATTATTAAAAAAACATTGAATTTAAGTTTACATACCACGATATAAATTCAGAACCAAGCAGAAAAGATAAAATTCCTGAAACACAAATAGCCGGAGCAAATGGTATTTGATCTTTTGTACCTTTTTTTTGAATTATCATAGCAGGTAATGCAAACAAAATGCCTATTACAAACGAAAAGAATACCATGAATAATGCTATTTTCCATCCTAGAAACGCGCCTATTCCAGCTGCTAACTTTACATCTCCAAAACCAAAAGCTTCTATTCCTTTTCTTGAATAATAAAATTCTGCAGCGATAAAAATAAATAAAAATATTCCACCTGCAACAGCTATTCCTGACAATGAATTTAATAATGGTTTATACCACTCTCCAATAAATATGTGGTATAATTCCGGATGATTTAACGGATAAAAATTAAATAAAGAAAAAATAGGTCCTGCAATTATAAGTCCTATTGAAAATCTATCAGGAATAATAAAATGATCAATATCAATAAATGTAACGATAATCATTACACAACTGAATGCCGCAAAAATAATTGAATCTGCAGGATGGGTTGTAATATCAAAAAATTTTACCGCAGCAACAAACATTATCGCTGTCAATAATTCAATTAAAAAATATCTTGGCGAAATTTCAGTTTTACAATAACGACATTTTCCAAGCAATAATACATAACTCAGCAAAGGCGTTAAATCCGAAGCTTTTAAAATGGTTCCACATTTAGGACATCTGGACCGGTCTAAACCTATAGGTTTATTTTCAGGTATTCGTAAAATGCAGACATTTAAAAAACTCCCTACTGAAGCTCCAAATATAAAAGCCGTAAAATAAATTAAATCACCGAACATATTAATTTCATCTGCAATCATATTTTTATTATATTTAAAAAGAATATATTTTTCAAGAAAAAACAAAAATAATTCTATTTTTATTATAGAATACAAATTTAATTTGACAAACAAAATAAAATCAGATAAACTTTATAC
>JAGOBX010000120.1 GCA_017999075.1 Candidatus Babelota bacterium
TGATAATAAGTTTATTGAAATACTCGAACGTATGGGTTGCGTGGTAAACTATAAAAATTCTTGTAACTCTATAGAAATTGTACCTCCTGAAAAATTGCGTTCTGCCGGAGAAATAGATATGTCGAAAATGCAGGATGTAGTGCCTACAGCAGCTGTTGCCGCTGTGTTTGCAGAAGGAGAAACTAAAATAGTAAATATAGAAAATTTAAAATATAAAGAGTGCGACAGGTTTAAAGCGATAATAACGGAATTAAGAAAAATAGGCGCAAGAATTGAATATGGGACAGATTGGATAAAAATTTACGGTACTGATGATGAGAAAAAATATTTGCCGGCAGAAATAGAAACGTATAAAGATCATAGAATGGCAATGTCGTTTTCTCTTGCGGCATTAAAAATTCCGGGATTGATTATAAAATCTCCTGAATGCGTTTGTAAAACTTTTCCTGATTTTTATAAATCGTTTTTGCCTTTATTTGAAAATATGGACAAGGAACCCGAAAATTATTATTCTGAAATTTACAAAAAGGAACTTATTAAATTTCAAAATAATATTAATAATAAATAATAATTTTATAAAAGGAATGAAAGTTGAATGAAACGAAAACGAGTATTTGTTACCGGTATCACCGGATTTGCAGGAATACATTTGACTGAATATCTTCTGACAATGAATTGTGATGTTTCAGGAATATTTTTTCCTGCGGAAACTTCAGCAGTTTTTGTTAAAAAATTTCCGAAAGTCAAAATTCATTTTTGTGATTTGGCAGATAAATCTAATCTTCAGCAGATACTTCTTGAATTTCAGCCTGAAATAATTTTTCATCTTGCGGCAATATCATCAGTAAGATATTCATTTACTCATATATCTAAAACAATAGATGCAAATATTAAAGGATTTAACAATATTCTTGAAACCGCCGCCAATTTACCATATCAACCAAGATTTGTATTTATAAGTTCTGCTGATGTTTATGAACATTCTATAGATGGACAATCAATAAATGAATCTTTTCCTGTAAATCCTAAATCGCCTTATGCAATATCAAAATACAGTTCTGAAATGTTTTTTAATTATTATTTAAGCATGAATATGATAGACGGGGTTATAGTAAGACCGTTTAACCATATAGGACCATATCAGCGAGATGATTTTGCAATATCATCATTTGCCAAACAGGTTGCATTAATTGAAAAATACGGAAATACCGATGCTATTGTAACCGGAAACCTGGGAGCAGAGCGTGATTTTACTGATGTCAGAGATACTGTTAGAGCCTATTATCTTATTTCAATAATTGAAAAATTTGAAAAAAATGAAGACAGAATTATTAACATTGCGACTAATAGATGCTATTCTATAAGAAAACTTCTTGAAACTCTTATTTCTTTTTCCACATCAAAAAACATTAAAATAGCAGTTGATAATAAGCTGTACAGAAAAATAGATATTCCCAGGTTAAAAGGAGATTATTCAAAACTTAATGCTTTAACCGGCTGGAATCCTAAGATAAGTATTGAAGATACATTGCTTGCTACACTGAATTATTGGAGAAAAAATGTTTGATGAATAAAAAAAAAAACAGATATATAAATTTTCTGATTTGTTTTTTTATTTTATTATTTTTTATTTTTATACAAAAAATAACTGCTTCTGAAAACAAGTTTATTGATAAATTTGAAATTTTATTTTTCCCTGAAAAAATATACGAAGGACAATATTTTATTGCCGCGGCAAAAATTAAAATTAACGATAAATATCATATAAATTCTGATAAACCTTTATCGGATTATTTAATACCAACTGTATTGGAAATAAACGGAAAATATATTGAGCAAGCTGAAATTAAATATCCTGATCCGGAGAAAATAAAATTATCTTATTCATCTTCTGAAATAAGTGTTTTTAAAAGTGAAATCTATATTTATGCAAAAATTAAATTTGAAAGGAAAATCATAGATGAAATAATTGAATTGAAATTAAAATTCGGATTTCAGCCGTGTGATGATTTTTCTTGTTATCCTCCATCCTCAATAGAGAAATCAGCGAAACTTCAAACAGAAAAAAACACCAAAATTCAGAATAAGTTTTTTCCTGGCTGGTTCAAAAAAATAAATTTTGATCCGGAAAAAATATTTGTTTTTCAAGAATATTCTGCTGACTCGGCAAAAAATAAATTGAATGAATCTTTGGAAACAATTTCAGATAAATTTAAAAAGGAAATAGTTGATGCTGCAGGAGATTCTAATTCTTCTGCAGTTACTGAAAATAAAATTTCTGCTTCGCCGGATTTAAAAGAAAAAGTTAGTGGCGGATTTGAACATGATAAAATTCTCCCCCCTACACATAAAAGTATTTTTGTTTATCTTTTTTTTGCTTTTATAGGTGGAATTATTTTAAATGTAATGCCGTGTGTGCTTCCTGTATTATCTATAAAACTTCTTGGTTTGATAAAACAATCAGATTACAGCAGAAAAAATTTGGTAATAAGTAATTTGTATTTTATATCAGGTATATTTTTTACTTTTTTGATTATTTCTGTTATTGTGATAATAATAAAACAGAGCGGAGGATATGTAGGCTGGGGATTTCAATTTCAAAATGCTGGTTTTATAATATTTATTTCGACAATTCTTCTTATTGTTTCTTTAAATTTATATGGAGTTTTTGAAGTTACAGTTCCTTCTTTTGAAAAGATTCAAAATATAAAAACAAAAGTTTCGGATTTTAAATTTTCTAAATTTTTAGAAGGAATTCTTGCGACCTTACTTGCTACGCCGTGCACAGCTCCTTTTTTAGGAATATCACTTGGATTTGCATTTTCTCAAGGCCCGGTTATAATTTTATTGATATTTTTTTTCATTTCATTAGGAATGTCAATACCATATATTGCAATAATAATTTTTCCTTCATTTATAAAATTGCTTCCCAAACCAGGTAACTGGATGATTATATTAAAACAATTTCTAGGGTTTCCAGTTATCTTAACTGTCATATGGATGTTATGGATTTTAAATTCTCTCGCTGGAACAGATGTTTTGTTTAATGTCATAATTTTTTATACGATAATATCTTTTTGCTGCTGGGTATTTGGAAAAATAACATATATTAAGCAGTCATTTAAATATACTATTATAATAATTTTATTGTTTTTATCGGTATTAAGCGGAAAAAAATTGCTTTTTAATAATAATGTTGTCACAAAATCTTTTTTGACAGAGAATGAAATCCAAAAATATTCTGAAGAAATATTTTATTCGGCATTGAAAACAGATAGGATTGTTTTTTTGGAATTTACCGCTGATTGGTGTCTGACTTGCCAATTCAATAAAAAAAATGTGCTTGAATCGAAAAAAATTTTAGAATTGTTTTCTGAAAAACGTGTGTTGCACATAAGAGCAGATTGGACAACAGGGGATAAGAATATTACTTTATTGCTTAATAAATTTAACCGTTCTGGGGTTCCACTTTATGTGATTTATCCATCTGATAAAACTAAACCTTTTTATATTATGCCTGAAATAATTACGATTAAAATGCTTGAAGAACTTATTCAATAATGCTAATTAATATAATTTATGTTAATCAACGCTGGAATTAAGATTAAAGTTTTTATTTGGTCAACAATAGATTCTGTTTAATTTCGGATTTTATTTTTTCAAGAGTTTCCAATTGAGAATCTTTGTTTTTATTTGGCG
Organism: Candidatus Babelota bacterium; assembly: GCA_017999075.1. Taxonomy (GTDB): domain Bacteria; phylum JAGOBX01; class JAGOBX01; order JAGOBX01; family JAGOBX01; genus JAGOBX01. The sequence goes on from JAGOBX010000120.1 coordinate 3,700, forward strand.
GGTCAATAGGTTTTGAGAATATAATTTTGACGTTTTGTTTTTTTACCAAATATTTATTTTTAGGCAGAATTTCATAAGTTCCGATAATCGCAACAGGAACAATTTTGATTCCTGTTTCCACGGCAAGATATAAACTTCCTCGCTTGAAATCCTGTAAATTTCCGTCAAGAGATCTGGTGCCTTCAGGGAAAATAGCGATGGATAATTTTTTTTGTTTGATAATATCAGCAGCTTTTTTTAAAGCTGCAAAAGATTTTTTTGGATTAGACCTGTTCATCTCGATGCAATTAAGTTTTTTCATGGCTGCGCCGACAAACGGGATTTTAAAATATGTTTCTTTAGAAATCCATGCAAAATTATAAGGCAGATATCCTGATAATATGTATATATCAAATGCACTTGTATGGTTCGGGCAGAATAAATAGTTTTCTGAAGAGTCAAGGTTTTCAAGTCCTTCAATTTCAAGTTTAGAACCTGTAAGTTTAAATAAATATTTGCCCCAGTTTTTAAAAGTTTTTCGGGCTTTTTTTTCTTTTTTAAAAGTTACGAATAAAAAAATTAATATGGATACAATTACAGTTATGATAACTACTCCGCAAGCAAAATAAAGTGTTTTTAAAAACTGGATAATAGGTTTCATCTGTTTTTTGAAAAAAAACGGTTTGTCGAAGAATCCGATAAAACACTATCGGAAGAACTATCTTCGATTTTGACTATGATTTCGTTAGGTTTTAAAAGCTTATAATTATCGCGCGCAAATTTTTCCACATAGAAATCATTTGTTTTAAGGTTATCAATATCTGTTTTTAAATCTGAAATTTCGATTTTAAGATTTTCAATTTCTTTAGAAAGTCTGTTTTTTTCTTTGTTTAACCGATACCGTTTAATCAGACCGCTGTCGCTGAACAGAATAAAATGCATAACCGTTAGAAATAATATTGATGCAATTATTATAATATTTTTTTTTTTCATAAGAGTTAATTATATAATAAAATATTACCTTAAAAAATAATGATAACTTTAGTATTAATGCCATATTCCATATAGTCATCGCCTTCAGAAATTTTATTTTGATGTTTATTCAATCTTAAATCCGCGCTCATTCTGAAAAAATCACTCATGTCATATTGCGCGCCTACGGTAAAACCGTATTCTAAAAGATTAGACGAATTATAAGAAGTATTATCAGTTCTTTGTACAATTGTTTTTTGAAGATTAAAATTTAATGTTCCGTTAAGATTGAGTTTGTTATCGAATATCCATTTTTTATTCGTGAAAGGTTTTAATAATTTGAATGGAGAAGCAGTATAATAATTCCATGTGATTTTTGGTGTATATGAATTTGATTTTTCAATAGTTAATCCGCTTTCAGAAACTGAATTTTTTTTATTAAAAGGCAGTCCCATATTAAAAACAGTATTAAATTTATCTGTCCACATTATTTCCATTCCCAAGCTTCTGTCATGATTAAATGTTTCTGTCAAACTTTTTTTATAATCACCTGATTCATCTTTTGAATATTTGTAATCAAAATTGAGACTTGATTTTTTTGTTTTTTTCATTAATTTAAAACTTTTTATCAAATCAAGCCTTGTATTAATCTGACCGCTTAATGAATTACTGAAATTTTCGGATGATTGACTTTGGGTAATAGATGTTTTAGACATGTAATTATATCTGAAACTCAAAGGTTCCCAAAAATTAAATTGACCATTAACAGTGTGAGATTGAGAATTATTTGCTGAACTTCGTTTATCAATAACAGTTGAATCGCCTTCATTTAAAGGTATTCTTGATTTGTCAAGCCAAGGCCAAATATATTTTGTGAAATAGTCATTATAAATATTTGTAAATTTTTTATCTGTGCCAAGTTTAGAGTAACTTGCTGATACATTATTGCTGTAAGCGTAATGAACTGTAACGAATTTTAAAAAATTCCATATTTCATTTGGACGAATATTAACATCTATAGATAATGAAGCGTTTATATTTGAATTCTTATCTTTTTCAGCTTGATTAGCATTTAAAATTTCAGTATATTTTCCGTTTAAGTTAAACCTGCTGTCAACAAATTTAAATTTTTTCCACCAGTCAGAAGGAAAAATATCAAGTTTTATTCCTGCTCCGTAATCAAGATTTTCTATCGGATCAGAGTCGGGTCTGGAGATATCGTATCTTAAATCTTTACTTTGACTTAAGTCGAATACAGGTTTAATTCCTAAGATTTTTATAATATCAACATTTATAGAAGATTGAAGAATATTATTTTCAAGACCGCTGAGTTTCATAGTAGAATGGTATTTATCTGTTATGGATAGATTCGGCTGTAATCTTATCCAGTTTAAAGGTTTTGAAGTAACTCCCATTTTTTTGTAGTATGTTACGTATTTATCAAAGGTTGACTGTTCTGTACCGAGTATATAATTTTTATCATCAATAGTATAACTATACTGATAATTCATATCGATTCGCAATTCTTTGCCTGATGGAATTTTGTTTAATAACGGGATTTTTTTTATTAAAGCTATTTCTCCAAAAATAAATCTGTTAAAATTTACAGAATAGCTTGCAGATGAATTAAGGCGTTTTGCTGAAAATTTGTATTTTGATTCAGTCAAATCTTTATCTGTTTCGGTGTTTTCATAATCAAGTTTTAACATAGGCAATTTATCTTTAGAAAATGATGTTGAAAAAGTTTTTGATTTTGTTCCGGTAGTTCCTATTTTACTGCGTTCGACGTCCTGTACTATATCGGGTTCAACTATAACATCGCTTTTTATATAAGTTCCGCTTACAGGAAGGGATATTCCCCATTTTGCAGGAAGAAGCCTGCCTAATGCTACGCTTCCATCGTATGATTTTTTGATACTTTTTTCAGGAACGAACGACTGAGATACTGATGAAGAAATTTCATCCACGCTGCGAAAAGTATTTTCTCTGTAATCTTCCCTTGTATTAAAAATGAAAATATCTTTATAAAATTTTGTTTGCCATTGAGTTTTTCTGGCAATGCCTGTTTCTTTTATTGCATCTACTACATGCAATGTATTTATAAATAAATTACCTGTAGATAAATTTGTATCTCCGATTACTCCGAATTTTATTGTTCTTATATTGTATAATGATACAATCGAAGATTGCGTTTTAATTCTGTAAGGACCTGAATCAATAGTGTATGGAGGTCTTATTGTGCTGTCGCTGATAGAATTCGAAATATTTTTAAAAACTGTGAGTGGAATTTCTATAGGTTCCCATTTTTTTTTATCGGATGATGCTGCAGGAATTTTAAATTTATATTCATAATAATTGTTTTGATCGCCTAAACGTATAAAAGCAGTTTCACCGTTGTTTTCGGAACTTCGTACATAAAATATAAGTTTTTGATATTTTGCTATGTTTATAGAACGTCCGAAATCCCGTTCTGCATAGTATTTATACGATGGCGATGAATAATCGGAATATCTGATGTTATTGTATTTAAGAAACAGAGAACTTTCTTTAATAGTTCCTTCTATTTCATTTTCTATTTTTCTTAAAGACATTTCTTCGGAAAATGATGAATAATCATTATCATCGATATTGTTTTTACTTCCAGTAATGAAATATTCAGTATCGCCGTCAAGCCACATACTTCCAACGATAGAAAGGTAATCCATATAAATATTTGCTTTTGATGGGATTATTTCTGAATTTTTTTTTGTGAAAATAAACCTTATGTGTTTAATGCTTTTATTACTTGCTCCGCCTACAGGATTAAGATAAAAATCGCCGAGATTAATTCGGTAAAATTTGTAGGGGATTCCATCGATTATTTTTCCTGTTCCTTGAAAAGTATCAATATCGGTTATTCTAAAAAAAGATTCAATTTGATCCAGTTCTCCGTCTCCGTTCATATCTTCGGAATCAAGACGCCCGTTGCTCTGACTGCCGTCATCGCCAAGTCCGATTATTTTTGTTTTTCCTCCGCAATTATAAATTATTCCTATATCTTCATTGGGATTTTTATTTAGTTTTCCGTCGAGCGCATTTTTATCAGTGGCGCTTCCATTGACATATAATCCGTCTTCCTGATCAAGCATTCCATCTCCGTCTGCGTCTTCGTTAATTCTTCCTAAATCAATACTTATATTAAAACTGTCAGCTCCCTGAATCCAGAATTCAAGATATTTTTTTTTGGAAATATCTATGCCGTCTTTTGAAATTAAAGTTCTTACTGCAAACCAAGTATCGGAATTCGACAGTTCTGTAGTATCATTTGATAAATCATATGAGATAATCATTGATTTTTGGTTGTCTTCATTATCTTCAAGTATTGACTTGTGTCCGATATCATTATTATTATCAATAGATGTTTCGTTAAATGTAACCCATCCTTTTTTTTCTTTCGGCAAATTTATCCAGCCGGGTTGAGACGGAGTCAAATGTGTTATCATCCATGATTTGTAACTCATATTTATATCTATTGCATCTTTAGATGATTCCATATCGTCTATCATTGCTTTTCCGTAAATATTCGGATCAAACTCGCTTCTTGCAAATTCAGTTATTAATTTTATGTCAAACCATGATGCAGGAGGTTCTTTAATATCATTCTTTAAAAATTTATTTAGAAAATTTACAAATAAATTTGCGGGTTTTACTTCAAAATCGATATCTCTAACCGAAGTGCTTTGAGGAGCTGCGTCTATATTAGGAATTTCTGAAGCTTTGTCATTGGTATTGAAAATCATTGTAGTTCCTACCTTTAAATTCGGGTTTACAATACCTTCGATACGTGTTCCAAGAAGAGTTTTGTTTGCGGCTGCTCCAAACGGCACTCGTTCATAATCAACTATTACACTGCTGGTTTTTGTTAATAATGAAGGATCAAGAAATATCAATAAACCGCTTTCGTAATCTATATAATAATCAACATTTCTTGTTAATGTTTTTCCGTCAACTTTAACTATTTCACTATTTCTTACAAGATCAAAAGCATTTAGAAAAAATTGTTGATTTTGAGCTTTGACTTCAAGATAAAATCTGAATCTGCTTGTAGGATTATCTTCTATATAAATTAATGGATTAGCAAGACCGTATAATGCTGCAGACTGACTGTTGAAAGGCTGAGCAACAGGAAATTCTATCCAGCCGTCTTCGTAATCAATGAACTCGTCATCTATTTTTCCATCAGGAGCGTCATCAGCGGT
>JAGOBX010000121.1 GCA_017999075.1 Candidatus Babelota bacterium
AACGTCCATAGCTATAAAAATATCTTTTCCAGGTTTATATCCTGCTTTTTTAATAGCAGTCATAATATGTTCAAGCGCTTCTTCTGTATATTTTTTCAAACTCGGCGCAAATCCGCCTTCATCTCCGACTGCAGTATTATAGCCATTTGCTTTTAAAACAGATTTTAAATTATGAAAAACTTCTGTACCCCAGCGTAAAGCTTCCTTAAAAGTCGGAGCTCCAACAGGCATAATCATAAATTCCTGAAAATCAACAGTACTGTCTGCATGTGCCCCACCGTTTAGAATATTCATCATAGGAGTAGGCAACACTTTAGCATTTGTTCCGCCTATATATTTGTATAAAGGAAGGCCGCAGGCTTCAGCAGAAGCTTTAGCAGCTGCCAGAGATACTCCAAGAATTGCATTAGCTCCAAGTTTAGATTTATTTTTAGTTCCGTCAAGTTTAATTAAAGTTTTATCCAATTCAACCTGATCAACAGCGTTCATACCTATTATTTTAGGTCTGATAATTTTATTAACATTATCTACTGCTTTTTGTACACCTTTACCAAGATAACGTTTTTCTTTAGTGTCGCGCAATTCAACTGCTTCATTTTCTCCTGTTGATGCTCCTGAAGGAACAGCAGCTCTTCCCATTGCACCGCATTCAAGTATTATTTCTACTTCTACTGTAGGATTTCCGCGCGAATCAAGTATCTCCCGCGCCCATACATCGATAATTCCAGTCATAATAAATTCACCTCTTTATAAATTTTTATTTTTTTTTGATTTAAATATGATCACTGAATAATTAAATTTTATAAAATTTATTTGAAAAATGCAATATATATATTTAATTTTTACAATATTTATGATAGAATAATAAAAAATTAAACCTTGAAATTAATTAAGATATATTTTTCAGTTTAACAGTTTTGTAATTAATAATCGGAAACTAAATTATTATATTAGTTCGGAGAATAGTTTATGAAAGAAAATGATAATGATAATAAAATAAAATTATCCGATAATGCTAAAATTGGTATAATAAATCGCGGCGAATGCGCTATGCGTTTTATACGCGGAGTAAAAGAATATAATAAAACTTTTGGAACATCTTTGAAAACTGTGACGTTTTACCTTGATTCTGATAAAGATGCGCCTTATGTAAAATATTCTGATTACTGTTATCCTCTGAAAAACATAAATATGTTTTTTCAGATAAAAGGCAATGTTTACATAAACCGGCCATTTATGCTGAAAGCATTGGAAATATCAGGATGTCAGGGAGTATGGGTAGGATGGGGATTTTTATCCGAAGATTCAGAATTTGCAGCTATGATAGAAAAATCAGGAATGGTTTTACTAGGTCCTTCATCAGAAGCAATGGCTCTTCTCGGAGATAAAATAAAAGCTAAAAATCTGGCAGAACAATCAAATGTATCAATATGCAACTGGAGTAAAGGACCTGTTAAATCTGTTGAAGAAGCTTATGAAATTGCAGAACTAATCGGATATCCAGTAATTATTAAGGCGGCTAATGCTGGCGGCGGCAGGGGTATACGTTTTGTAATGAATAAAGAAGAACTTGAGCGTCAGTATATTTCTGCAAAAGAAGAAACAATACGCATAACAGGCGGAGACTTATTATATATAGAACATTTTGTTAAATTCGGCAGGCATCTTGAAGTGCAGATCGCAAGCGATAGGTTTGGGAATGTCTACGCATTCGGAGTTAGAGATTGCTCTGTGCAGAGAAAAAATCAGAAAATATTAGAAGAGACTCCGCCAACGGACATTTCAGAATTAACTATAAATGAAATGCAGGATTCAGCTAAACGGCTTATAAAAGCCGCCAAATATCAAGGCGTAGGAACAGTAGAGTTTATTTTTGATATTAGTTCTCAAAAGTATTATTTTATGGAAGTCAATACCAGACTTCAGGTCGAACATACGGTTACAGAGCAGTTATATAATATTGACCTTGTAAAAATTCAAATTCAAATTGCATCAAACATTGAATTGTCAATACCTGTTTTTTCCCCTAAAATTCATGTTATTGAAGCCAGGTTAAACGCTGAAGATCCTGAAAATAATTTTGCTCCTGCTCCAGGAAAGGTTGTAGCGTTCAATATTCCGTCAGGACCAGGAATAAGGGTTGATTCAGGCATTGAAAAAGGTACCTCTATTCCTCAGGAATTTGATTCAATGATTGCAAAAATAATTTCTTCAGGTTCTACACGTAATGAAGCATTTGCAAGACTTGAACGCGCATTGGAAGAATTCCAGATTTTAATAGAAGGCGGGACCACCAACAAAGCATTTTTAATTGAGCTTCTGAATAATCCCGGAATAAAAAAAGGCGGAGTTTCAACAAGATATGTTGAAGATATGCTTTCTTCCACTCCTGATGTTATAAAAAGGTTTGATTGGCAGATCGCATTATTAGCGTGCGCTATTGAACAATATGCTACTAAATATATTGAAGAATTAACTAATTTCAAGCAGCAGTTCAACAGAAGCGGGTATCCGCAAAATCTTGATATGGCATTAGGTCATCAAATATCTATCACTCATAACTCTATAACTTATGATTTTTTTGTGAAATTTGTCGGAGAAGATATTTTTCATATAAAAATAAACGGACAGTTCATAATTGTCAAATATGTTTGGGAAGAATCAATTGCCGTTTTATATTACAATGAAAAACGGTATAGGATACAAACTGTCACTCGCGGTAATACTATAATTTTTGAAATTAATGGAACTCCATATCCTATACCTATAGAATCAGGAGGACTGGTAAAATCACAATCGCCTGCAATGGTAATTTTTATTCCTGTGAAACTTGGACAGGAAATAAAAAAAGGGCAACTTCTTCTTTCTCTTGAAGCAATGAAAATGGAAACTACCGTTACTTCACAGGAAGACGGAATAATAAAAGAAATTTATGTTAGGCAGGGTGAACAGATAGCAGCTGGTCAGCCTTTGATAAAAATAGAACAGATGAAATCTTCTTCTATAAAAAATTCTGAATCCGAATATGAAAAAATTGATTTCAATAATATGGCTATTGATTTTAATGATGTTTCTTCAAAAAATCTTTTTGTCATATGGAATTTTATAAAACGAGAATTTGAAGCTGTTTTTTTAGGATTCGACAACAAGGAAAAAACTACAGATACTTTGAACCGGACTCTTGATTTCATTGAACGTCATCCGCATTTTAAAAACCATCTTATTGAATTATTCCTAACCTGTATTGAAATGTATCTTGATATAGAATCTCTTTTTTCAAACAATGCAATTTGTACAGACAATTCAGCTGGAACAATAAGTTTTCAAGAATTGATGATGCATTATTTCAAACGTACAAAAGACAGGGAAAAGGGTATGCCTGAAGAATTTCTTACTATGCTTAACAAAGCTACAAGCTGGTATAAATCAGGAAAACTGCATGAAATTGAAAATTATACGAGAGCGATGTTCAGAATATATAAAACACATTTCTATATAAAAATTAAAAACGAACTTCTGCATCAAATGCTTATAATTATGCAAGATAATTTAAATCCTGCAGATGTAGCTTTTACTTCTGATAAGCTGTCCGACTTGTTAGAAAAAACTGCGCAGTTAACATCATTACTCCATCCTAACATAGCTAATGCTGCATTAAACGCTCAATATATTTTGATAAATAATTATCTTCTGCTTAAAATAAAAGAAACTAAATCGGCGTTGATAGCAGAATTGATAAAATCATTTAAGAACACAGAACATTATTTTGCTAAACAGGAATATTATACAGGAATAATCTGTAATTTAGGAACTGAAATTATTCCTTTTCTTTTAAAATTATCAACTGACGATTCAGAATTTGATTCTGAAGAAATTAATTTAATTGGAAATGAACTTCTATCTAAACGATTTAACAGGGACAGACATATAATTGAAGCAGAAAATTTAAAAATAAATTCAACAAATGTATACCGTCTGATTTTAACCGAACATCAATCTGACAAGAAAATCGAATATTTACTTACTTCAACCAAAGATATTAATTGCTTAAAACAAATTTTGTCGGATATTTCAAAGTTTTTTAACGGTAAAAATATTATTCCTGAAATCACAATACTTGCAGGAGAATTAAAAAATAATTGTGATTACAAACAATTACTTGATAGTGAAATTTCGAAAATAAATATGAATCCAGGTTCTTTTATTACAATCGGATTATTTTATTCTGACAATCAGAATAATTTTTATTCCTATTATTATAATGATAAATCTGTTCCTGAAGAAAAATTAATTTTTCGTGATTTTTCACCTCTTCAGATACGTGAATTCAGGTTAAAACGGTTTGTAAATTTTGAATTTGAATCAGTTTATAAAAGTGAATCAGTATTTTTAGTAAACGCTAAAAACATAAATAATAAAAAAGATGAACGTTTGTTTGCATTTGTTGAAACACCGGAAACAAAACCGGAATTCAGGGAAGACGGTTCAATATTAAGAATATTATCATTTGAAAATTCTTTTATGGAAGCAGTATTTGCAATAAGGTCAGTTCAATCTAAACGAAAAAATTTGTTGTTATGGAACAGAATAATAATTCACATACATTCTGTGCTTCAAACAACATTAAAGCAAATAGAAAAATATGCAGGATATCTTTCGCCCAGGCTTTCAGGACTTGGGCTTGAAAAAATTATGATTTATGCCAGAACCCCCGGTGAAAAAGAAAAAAACACAAATGAAATTGAATTTGTATTTGAAAACATTTCAGGTACGCAATTTAATTTCAGACCAAGAATTCCTATAGATTATCCTTTGGTAGAAATTAATGACTATGCCATAAAAGTTATAAAGGCAAGGCAGCGCGGCTGTTCATATCCCTATGAAATTATAAAAATGCTTACGCGTTCAAGCGGAAGTTCTATGACGACAACTGATAAATTGCCCCGAGGTGAATTTGAAGAATTTGATTTGGACAGTAAGAATCTAAAACTTATTTCGGTTAAAAACAGGGAATACGGAATGAATTCTTGCAATATAATTTCCGGAATAATAACAAATTATATTCCAAATTATGAATATCCGTTTAAGCGAGTAATAATTTTGTCTGACCCAACGGTAGATATGGGTTCACTTGCAGAACAGGAATGCAGAAGAATTATTGAATCAATAAATTTAGCGGAACAATTAAAAATACCTGTTGAATGGATCCCGGTTTCAGCAGGTGCAAGAATAGATATAGATAGCGGAACTGAAAATCTTGATTGGACTGCTGCTGTATTAAAACGGATTATAGATTTTACTCAGTCAGGAGGAGAAATAAATATTATAGTTGACAGCGTCAATGTTGGTGCCCAATCTTATTGGAATGCAGAAGCTACTATGCTTATGCATACTTCCGGTATATTGATTATGACTGAAGAATCTGCTATGCTGTTAACCGGAAAAAAAGCGCTGGATTATGCCGGAAGCGTTTCTGCAGAAAACAATGTTGGAATAGGCGGAGCTGACAAAATAATGGGACCTAACGGGCAAGCTCAGTTTAAAACAAAAGATATATCTTCAGCTTATCAAATTTTATTTAAACATTATGAATTTACATATAATCCTTCTGAAAATAAAATCCCAATCCAGCATAAAACTTCAGACAGTGAAAACAGAAATATATGTTTAACTCCATATACAGATAATTTAAACCAAAACTTTAAAACCATTGGAGATATTCTTGATTTAAAAACAAATCCTGAAAGAAAAAAACCATTTGATATGAGACAGATAATGCAAGCTGTTATTGACACTGATTCAGGTTATCTTGAACGGTGGGCTTTTATGAAAGATGCTGAAACATCAATCGTATGGGAATCTCGTATAGGAGGGTTTTCGTCAGGTATCTTAGGCATTGAAAGCAAACAGATTTCACGTGTCGGAGAAATACCTAACGACGGTCCTGAAATGTGGACAGGAGGTACTCTTTTCCCATTGTCTTCGAAAAAAATAGCAAGAGCAATTAATTCTTTCAGCGGTAAAATTCCGCTTGTTGTCCTTGCCAATTTATCTGGATTTGACGGTTCGCCTGAATCTATGCGAAGATTGCAGCTTGAATACGGAGCTGAAATAGGACGTGCAGTGGTTAATTTTAAAGGACCTATAGTTTTTGTGGTTATAGCAAGGTATCATGGCGGAGCGTATGTCGTATTCTCAAAACAATTAAACAAAAATATTAATGCGGCCGCTGTCAAAGGAGCATATGCTTCAGTCATAGGAGGTTCTTCTGCTGCTGCAGTTGTTTTTCCTAAACTTGTTATTAAAAACACTTTAAGCGACAGCAGAATAATTGAAGCTCAAAATCTTTTAAACCTAAAAAAAATTAAAAAGAAAGAATATGATGAAATTTATAAAAAGGTTTTTACTGAAAAACAAACTGAACTTGCTCAGAAATTTGACAATATTCATTCTATAGAACGCGCAAAATCTGTAGGATCAATAGATACTATTATTTTGCCGGAAGAGTTAAGAACTTTTATAATAAATTCTATCAAAAAAACAAATTATATTGGTATTTGAAAATAATTAGTTTATAAAAAAAATTATTTCACATATAAATGGTTTAATTTAATGTTTTGTAGTTTTAATTTTAGAGTATTATTAAATCAGTTATATTTTATTAAATTCAGATCGTATCCGAGTCTGAAAAAAAATAAATTCAATCTGCTTGATAATACTGTAATGTCATTCAAATCATAATCTTTTAAAAAAAGATTGTTTTCATTGAATATTGATAGTTTAAAATTATATGTGCCTGGTTTAATTTTTAAAAACACCACATCTAATTTTCCCGGTAAAGTATTCCAATAACGAGGATCAAGAGTATCTTTTCCTCTGATCAGCCATCCTAATGGTTTAATATCTTTTGTAGCTTTTCTTCTAATTTCATCTTTGAGTTCATCCTTAAACAATGAAATTACTGATTCCCGCAAAACATCTTTAAATCTCGGTTCAGGAATATTCAAATTATAAGATTTAACAGCATAATTATTAAATGAAAGAATTGTTTTTAACTCAAGTTCGCTTCTTGGTTCAGGAACAGGAGAATACGACGGGGAAACCTCTTTAAACAAAACATCTAAAATTTGTTCATTATTATTTGAGTCTGCAGCTTTAGTAATTTTATATTGAGTTTTCAGCGTATTATATGTTTCTAAAATATATTTAGAATAATTTATATCTTTTATTGATTTAGGCAGATCAATAAATATAACAAGACTCTCGAGATTTTCATTATCAGCCCAAAACAGATAATCATTATTTTTCGAAGACGCCGATTCTGATATCAATTTGCTTTCTTGGTTATACCCGAGTTTATTTAGAATTGAAGATAAAATGCCGTAAGCAGGTAAAAAATAATTATTAAAAGATATAATTTTACGCATTGAAACCATAGAAGTATTGTAATCTTTCAAATTATTCAATGAAATACATCCAAGAAGAAATTCTGAAAAAATTGATTGGGGTTCCTTAATCAGAGATTGCCGTAATTCAATGAGGCTCTTTTCAATGTCGTTTAATTTGTAATAACATACAGCTTTAAAAAAGTGAAGGTATGCAAGTTCAAAATCTTTCATTTGATATGGTAATCTGTCTGCTGCTGCCATAGTGCTGACAAAAAAATTTTTTTCAAAATTTGTTTTTTCCGCGTCATTTAAACTTTTTAAAGCATCAGTATAATTTTTCTCCCAGAATTTTGACATTGCGAGATTTAATAAATATAGAGTTTTATTGATTGTTATTTTTTTATTTGCGCCTGAAGAATATTCTTTTGACGCGGCAGTAAAATTGTCAGAATAAAAAAGAATATCACCTTTTCTGGCAGAGATTATGCCGCTGCAGGAAATGAACGCAGTCAGCGGAACAATCAATAAACAAAACCGAAGCAAATCAAATCTTACCATTTGCTTTTAACTTGAGTTTTTTTGAATTCAGCTTGACCTGACCATAATTCAACGCTTGTTGTTGTATTGGTGATTGTAACAGATAATCTGAAATAAGTCTCCTGTTTTTTAGTTAACGGATTCCATCCATCTGAGCGGGTTTTATCAATCGAATCTATTCTGCCGTACAATAAATAATCAGCTCCCCAAAGTTTATTTCTCTGCTGAACATGCTCGGCCGTTTTATCAATAAGGTTTTGTTCGTCTTCAAGAACAGTAAGTCTATCACGTTCGACAAATATTGCTCCTGATTTTATTCTTATCGCATCTTTAATTTTTTCAGAAATAATTTTAGTGTTGAAATGTTCAGCAGTCATATTGTCAATAGATCTTAAAGCAATTGTTTTACCTTTAAGTTCGATAAAATCTTTAGCTATATCATCGGCTATTTTACCGGCCATAGCTTCAATATCAACATTTGTTACTCCGGTATCAGCATTAACATCACTGTTAACATCAACACGTTTTGAAGCGCATCCTGAAATGCAGATCAATGATAAAACTGAAATTGTTATAATTAAAATAATTTTAATTTTTTTCATAATAAACCTCCGTCACTAATTATTGAATATATTTTAAAATTTGCTAATAAACTTTTTTTAATCAGATAATTTTAATTAAAACTAATTATGATAATATTAGATAACAATCAACCTAAAAAGTTCAAAAAATATTTATATTATATTCAACGTTTTAATATTAAGAACTTTTATTTATCGTATTTTTTTTACCGAATTAATATTATTTTCGAATATTATAATTTTATTATCATATACATTAATAAAATCATAGTCGCCATCATTGTTATAATCAATAAAAAAAGATTGGTAAGTTATTGAATTTGTATTTAATATTTCATTTTCAACTTTATCAGATGCGAATTCAA
>JAGOBX010000122.1 GCA_017999075.1 Candidatus Babelota bacterium
TTACGATACTGTATTTGATATTTTTTTTGTTATTTTTCGGGATAAAAAATTTTGGCAAGCCTGCTGAAAAAGAAAAGTATTCAAGTATAATACTGATGAAAAGTCAGTATGAACCGGAAGCAGGGCTCAGGAGCATAGGAGAAACATTGTCAGATGCAGGAAGAAAATTTTTTGTTTATTCGTTAAGGTTAGTTCCGGATATGTTTTTTTATCCTTTTTTCAAGAATGTAAAACCTTCTGCAGTATCAATTAAATTTTTAGTTCAGGCCTGTGCCGGATTTTTATTGACAATATTGATATTGTCAGGATTTTTTTTAAGGTTTAAACCCTTCACCCCTAAAAATATTATCGGGCAAATTTCAGTTTCAGATATTTATATTTTATTGACTGCAGGCATGCTTCTGATATGGCAGATATACAGCTCAAGATATCTGCTTCCGATATTACCGTTTTTAATTTTTAATATTATATATTCTTTTAATATGATTGCGGATAAAAAAATTGTAAAGTATATTTTTATGATTTTTATAACTATTAATATAATTGCTCAGTTTAAACTTATATATCTTGAAAGAACCAATTATATTCCAGGCGAATGGAAAGAATATTATTCTACTTTAAATTATCTTGAATCTAATAATTTGATAAAAGAAAATGTTAGTGTAGTTTGCAGAAAACCTTTATCATATCATTTGCTTTCAGGTTACAAGCTTAAAACAATTGGTTATCCGCTTACTGCTGATACGGATGAAATAAGAAAATTTATGAAATATAATAAAATCAACTATATTGTCAGAGACAATTTTTTTATAAGCGGAGTAGATACTGCCGGAAAATACCTTGATCCTTTTTTAGACAAATATTCATCAGAACTTGAATTATTATATTCTTCGAATGATGGAAAAACCAAATTGTTTAAAATTGTTTTTTTTGATTAACCGTATTTTTTTATTTGGTAACAGCAAACAATGCGATGCGGTTTAGAGATGGAAAAGGTTTTAAACAGAAATCTGCGGAATTCAAAATTGTTCTGATAAAATAATTATTGATATTTACCACATCATTTATTCCATAAAATTTTATTATTTTAAAATTGTTTTTTAAAAGCAATAGTTTTAATCCTTTAAAAGTGAATGGCCGTATATGATCTGAGCCTGGGATCAATTCACTTTCAGTTCTATATGAAGATTCGGTAATATGTCCGATCGGATATTTTAAGCTTATATGAGTGTCAAAGGGCTGAAATCCGAATAATAATGAAATTCTGTTGTATATAGATGCGAGGTTTGGAGTATCAACGACAAATAATCCGCCGGGTTTTAAAACTCTGTAAGTTTGTTCAAAAAAGAAATCAGTATTGAATAGATGTTCGATTATGGCTCCTGCATATATTGAATCAAAACAATTGTCCGGAAAGGGAAATTTTTCTTCATCGACTTTTAGTGAAACTGCTTGAACATTATTTGCGGCAGAAGATTTCAATCCAGAATCAGAAGTCTCAATTCCGCATAATTTTTTAACTCCGCAGACTGAGCCTATCAATTTTGTAAAATTGCCGTCGCCACAGCCTATGTCAAGATGACTGTCGGATTTTTTTTTTGAAAAAATATCGTAAACAAGTTTATGTCTTCCTGTGAGAATTGAGTGTTCACCTGAAGTTTTACCTGAATAGTCATCTTTAAACTTGTTTCTGGAATTTAATTGAGTCATTATTTATTTTAAAGAACCCCAGTGTTTTTTGTAAAAATTGATAGAATCTTCACAATGGTTTGGAACAGGCAAATCATTTTTATGCTGCTTGCATATTTCGTTAAGTTCTTTTACAAATTCTATGTTTTCAGCTACCCAGCATTTTTCCGAGTAATGCCCGAAAATTCCTGAACTAATAGAATTTTTCCATATTTCAGAAATTGATTTTTCTTTAACATTTCCTAAAGAAAGATGTATGAAAGGACATGGCATCACATCTCCATAAGGCGTAAGATAAAGCTGTTCAGCTACAGCTCCGCAGCCTGTTTTAACCCAGGAAGCATGTATATCTCTTTGCGCAAGCCCAATTGTATTTCTTAAATTTTCTATATAGTCAGTATCTGATTTTGTTACAAGCAAATCCATTTTATCTTCCCACGCGCCTACAGGACATGCAAGAATAGGATTATATGGGATTTTTTCCGAATGAAGCCATTCAAACAATTTTTTCTGATCATCATTTTGATTTAACGAATTGTGGCTGACAGTTACATTGACGGACACTCCAAGCCCGGCTTCTTTAACATATTTAATGGATTCAATCACTTTTTTAAATGAACCCTGAAGACCTCTAAATTTATCATGAATTTCAGGAGACATATTATCAAGACTGAATATTATCTGTTTTACTCCGGAGATTTTTAAAGAATTGATTTTTTCCGGAGTCATTAGAAAGCCATTGGTGGTTATTGAAATATGATTTTTTTTAGGAGAGAATGCATTAATGTATTCCTCGAAATTTTTTATTAAAAGCGGTTCTCCTCCCTGAAGATTGAAATGAAGGCAACCTTCATTTCTTGCATCATCGGCAACTTTTTTGTAATCCTGGATATTTAACTTTTCTTTTTTCTTTTTTAATGTTACTGCAAAACAGTGGTCGCATTTCATATTACAAGCATAGTCAAGAGCTATATCCATATATTTTAAAACAGGAATTTTAAAAATTTTACTTTTCAGGAATAAGAGTCCCCCTTTAATCAAAAGTCCGTTTCTTATACCTTTATAAACTTTAATACGTTTTAATATTTTCATAACCCATCCGAAATCAATAAATTAAATTCCGGATAAAACCGGAAATAATGAAATCAGATAATGCCATACAGTTAAGAAAAAATCAATAAAAAAAACTTGACATCAGAATAAAAATGAATTATTTTTAACCAAATGGTTAAATTATAAAGTTGAATTTTTGAGTTAAATTTTATTGATAAAGATTTGAACCAGGTAGTAATTTATAAAAAATTTTAGAACAGGAGATTTTTTATGGCTGATACTGAAAAATTTGAATCGTCAAATGATACCGAATTAAAAATACTCGAAGCTGCAAAAAAAATTTTTTCTAAAAAAGGATATGATGGAGCCCGGATGCAGGAGATTGCGGATGAAGCTAAAATAAATAAAGCCTGCCTTCATTATTATTTCAGGAGCAAAGATAAATTGTTTGAAATTATTTTCAGGCAATGTTTTAAAAAAGTTTACAATGAACTCGGCGAAGTAATAGATAAAGAACTTCCTCTTAAGGATAAAATAGTGTTTATAGTTGAACATTATATAAAATTCATATCGAAAAATCAGTATCTTATTCCGTTTATTATGACTGAAGTAGCAAAGGATCCTGAAAAGCTTGTTAAAATAATCAAGAATTCTGAAATAAAATTTAAACCGGGAAATTTTATTAAACAAATAAAAAAAGAAATTGAGTCTGGAAAAATAAGGGAGATAGATCCTTTACAATTATTTATGAATATTATTTCAATGTGCGTTTTTCCGTTTTTTGCCAGACCTATAATTTGCGGGATACTGGAAATTTCAGAAACAAAATACAGAAAAATGATGGATGACAGAAAAAAAATAATAGTTGAATTTATAATGAAATCAATTGAGAACAGATGAAAATAGGAGAAAAAACATATGGCGCTTTTTATTAAAAAATCATTATTTTCAAAAAGAATAATGATGTTTTTATTATTTTTTCTAATAAATTCTATTAGTGTTTATTCTGAAAACATAACATTGAACCAATGTTTTGAAAAACTTAAGGAGAATTATCCGATACTGAAAAATAAAGATTATTTTAAAAATATTTCAAGTATTAAAATTGAAAATTATGATAAGGAATGGATGCCTTCGTTGTATTTACGAGGGAATATATCAGATCAGTCTGATGCGGTTCCGAGAACTGACAGAGATAAATATCAGATTAATTTTGAGATTGAACAGATTATTTATGAAGGCGGAATTATAAACAATCAGAAAAATTATGAAAAAGAATCGGAAATTTCGGAATTGAAAAAAATAGAAATAGAAATATATAAGTTGAAAGAAAAAGTATGTAAAATTTATTTTGATATTATTTTAGCTGGCGAACAGATAAAAATTTTTGAGAATACGCTTAAAGATTTAAAATCAAGGCTGAATTCGGTTGAATCAGCAGTTAAGAACGGTGTCCGCCTAAAAAACGATTTATCTTTAATAAAAAGCGAAATCCTGACAATTGAGCAGGATATACTTTCGAAACAAAATCGTAAACGCGCGCTTTTTGAAATATTAAATGAATTAACAGGATTGAAACTAAATGAATATTTTGATTTGATTTATCCTGAAATATTTGTTTCTGATTTTGAAAATGAAAGCGGGGGTAATAGACTGGAATTGAGTTTATACGATTCTGAAAAAAAGAAAACTGATATAATGAACGGGATAATAGCAACTAAAAGCAAACCAAAAATAAATGCATTTCTTCAGATGGGTTATGGAAAACCGGGATTGAACATGTTTGAAAATATTTTTGAAAAATATGCAGTTGCGGGAATCAAATTTAACTGGAAAGTTTATGATTGGAAAACGGCGGAATTGGAAAAAAATATTAACAATAACCGGAAGCAGATAATTGAAACTGAAAAAGAAATATTCAGAAAGAATATTAAAATATCTTTGATTGAGTTATTTTATGAGATTAAAACGCTTGAAAAAACTATAATAAAAGACAGTCAGAATATTGAAATAAGAAAGGAAATTCTTGAAAGTATTTTATCTCAATACAACAACGGAATAGCGACTGCCACGGAATATATTATTAATTCCAATAATCTGCTGAACGCAAAGAATATTTTAAAAATCCATGAAGTTCAGCTTAAATATTATCTTGCAAATTATAAAATAATCAGAGGAGATGAATTATGACACTGAAAAAAATTTTTGAAAAAATTTTTATTTTGTCATTGGTTTTAATATTATTTTCTGGATGTTCTGATAAAACTGAAAAAAGCGATGCTTATGGAAATTTTGAAGCTGATGAGATTATCGTGTCTTCGGAAGTTTCAGGTAAAATAATCAAGTTTGAAGTTGAAGAAGGGGATATATTGAAAAAAAATCAGCCGGTCTGTTATATAGATGATTATCCTATAAAACTGAAAAAAGACGAATTAGCGGCACAAAAAAAAATTTCATTTTCCAAAATCAGTAATATTGTTTCACAGGTGAAAGTTATTGAAGAACAAAAACAGAATTTGGTTAATGACAAGAACCGGTTCCTGAAAATGCTTGCTGAATCAGCCGCTACTCAGAAACAGGTTGATGATATAATCGGCCAGATAAACGTTTTTGACAAACAAATTGAAAATGTATTAACTCAAAAAGTTTCGGCACAAAATGAAATTGAGCTGATAGATATAAAAATTGCGCAGATACAGGATCAAATAGACAGATGCATAATAAAAAATCCTGCAGACGGAACAGTGATTAATAAATATGCAGAAGAAGGCGAAATTTGCGGACCCACAAAACCAGTGTATAAGCTTGCTAATCTTGAACGCATGTATTTGAAGGCATATATAAGTGAAAAACAGCTTTCTTCTGTAAAACTCGGAGAGGAAGCAGAGGTTATTATAGATAATGCTAAAAATGAAACCAGAAGATATAGGGGAAAAATAATTTACGTTTCAGATAAATCTGAATTCACTCCTAAAACAATTCAGACAAAAGAAGAACGTGTAAAACTTGTTTATGCAATTAAAGTTTCTGTTAAAAATGATGGGTATATAAAAATAGGGATGCCCGGAGAAATAAAATTCAGATAAAATTCATAT
This sequence comes from Candidatus Babelota bacterium, assembly GCA_017999075.1. Lineage (GTDB taxonomy): Bacteria > JAGOBX01 > JAGOBX01 > JAGOBX01 > JAGOBX01 > JAGOBX01. Next base: position 5,838 of record JAGOBX010000122.1, read on the forward strand.
TTTATTATTATTTATTATGGAAAAGAATGAGCAGTGCAAAATAATTCTTGAAAGCGTGTCTAAAAAATATGGAGATACCTCAGCGCTTGAAAACATATCATTTTCAGTCAATTCGTCTGAAATATTCGGTTTTTTAGGTCCTGATGGTTCAGGAAAAACAAGTTTATTTAAAATAATTGCAACTTTAATCAAACAGAGTGAAGGAAAAGTATCAGTTAATGGCTTGGACGGAATCATTGATTACAAGAAAATAAGAAATATTATCGGATATATGCCTGAACGTTTTTCGCTGTATCAGGATTTATCTGTTGAAGAAAACCTCGGTTTTTTTGCTGATATATTCGGAACATCAGTAAAACAGAATTATGAAATTATCAGAGATATTTATTCTCAGATTGAGCCGTTCAAAAAAAGAAAAGCGGGGAAGTTATCAGGAGGCATGAAACAAAAACTCGCATTATCATGTGCGCTTATCCATAAACCTGAAATACTTATTCTTGATGAGCCGACTACAGGAGTTGATCCTGTATCAAGAAAAGAGTTCTGGGAGATTTTAAAAAAATTAAAAAAAAACGGAATAACAATTCTTGTATCCACGCCGTATATGGATGAAGCTGAGATGTGTGATAGAACAGCATTTATTTTAAAAGGAAAACTGCTTGTAATTGACAAGCCGTCAAATATAAGGGAAAAATTTAATAGAACTCTGTATTCTGTTAAAAGTTCAAATTTTCATAAATTAATTACTGATTTAAAAGAATATTCAGGAACATACAATGTTTATCCGTTTGGCGAATATCTTCATTTTATACCGGAAAACAATACGGGATTAAATGATATTGAAAAATATTTGAATTCAAGGAACCACGCCAGCATTGAGATAATAAAATCACCCCCTGAAATAGAGGATTGTTTTATGGAATTGTCGAAATGAAAACTGAAAATAAAATTATAATAGCAGATAACCTTACGAAAAAGTTTGGAGGTTTTACTGCAGTTGATAAAATTAGTTTTGAAGTTTATAAAGGAGAAGTGTTTGGATTTCTCGGAGCTAACGGAGCAGGAAAAACAACAGCTATGAAAATGCTGTGCGGCTTGTTGGAACCGACTTCAGGAGAAGCTGAAATTGCGGGATTTGACGCATACAAAGACAGACAGAAGATAAAAATGAATATAGGATATATGAGTCAGAAATTTTCATTATATCAGGATCTGACTATTCTTGAAAACATTTATTTTTATGCGGGGATATACGGTATTTCAAAAACAGAAACTAAAGATAAAAGTTATGAGTTATTAAAAAAATTCCGATTGGAGGCGGTTAAAGACAAGTTGATAAAAACTCTGCCGCCGGGCTGGAGACAAAAACTCGCATTTTCTATTGCAGGTTTGCATAATCCTAAAATAATTTTTTTAGACGAACCTACGGGCGGCGTTGATCCTGTAACCCGCCGTTCATTTTGGGAACTTATTTATGAAACAGTTGACTGCGGAATAACAGTATTTGTAACCACGCATTATATGGATGAAGCTGAATATTGCGATCGGGTTTCAATAATGGTAAATGGTAAAATTGAAGCGCTGAATTCTCCCAAATTATTGAAAGAAAAATATGAATCTGAAACAATGTATGATGTATTTTTAAAATTGGCGAGATACTCAGTTTCGAAATGATTAGTTTGTGGTTGGTAAAATATTTAATGATAAAAAATAAATAAAAATATTGCGGGATCATTTTTTTAATAAAATAATTAGTTCAAAACTCAATAAACGTTATGAAAAAGAAAATAGCTTTTTGGGCTTTTATAAAAAAAGAGTCATATCATATTTTGAGAGATTACCGAACACTGATTATATTGTTCGGAATGCCTGTAATACAAATTATGTTATTCGGTTTTGCAATAACTAATGAACTTAATTACGCAAAAATCGGAATTTTAGATAATTCAAAAAATGAAATTTCGTCCAGATTGATTTCTAAAATTTTATCATCAGGATATTTTGATTTGCATAATTATTTTCAATCTTACGAAGATATTGATAAAGAATTTGCAAAAGGTAAAATTAAAGCTGCAATAATTATTCCCGAAAAGTTTGGGAATCGGTCTGAGACAGCAGAAAATTCTGCAGTTCATCTTATACTTGATTCTTCTGAACCTAATACTTCTAATTTACTGACTGCATATATTTCGAGTATTATAAAGGAATTCAATGCAGGATTTCTTACTCATGATAAAATGATGAAACAGATTATTCCTGAAGTTAAAATGAGATATAATCCAGAACTTAAAAGCGTATATATGTTTGTTCCTGGTCTTATGTCCGTTATACTTATGCTTGTATCAGCGTTAATGACTTCCATTTCAATTACTAGAGAAAAAGAATTGGGGACAATGGAAATACTTCTTGTATCTCCGCTGAAACCTGTACAAATTATTTTAGGTAAAGTAATACCTTATATATTTTTGTCTTTTATGAATGCAGTTATAATATTGCTGCTTGGAAGATTTGTATTTGAAGTGCCAGTGTTTGGAAATACTGCACTGCTTCTTGCGGAATGCGTGTTGTTTATTTTTACGGCATTATCTTTAGGAATAATGATTTCCTCAATAACTTCATCCCAGCAGACAGCTATGATGATAGCTTTGGTAGCTTTAATGATGCCTACCATATTACTTTCAGGTTTTATTTTTCCTATAAAAAACATGCCTCAGGCTCTGCAGATTTTAACAAATATTATACCTGCAAAATGGTTTATAATAATAATTAAAAATATTATGCTTAAAGGAGTAGGATTAAATTTTGTTTGGAAAGAAACTTTAATATTATTTTCTATGACATTGATTTTTATATTTATCAGCGTAAAAAAATTTAAGGACCGAATCGATATTTGAAAATAATTAATAAAGAAATATAAGTTAAACCTGGTTACAATATGAAAAAAATTATAACGATAATTATCAAAGAATTCAAACAAATATTCAGAGATAAAGGCATGCTTCCGTTGATATTTATTATGCCTT
>JAGOBX010000123.1 GCA_017999075.1 Candidatus Babelota bacterium
AAAGGAACAGTATGGAATACTGAGGAATAATCTGGAAAATCTTATGTATTCGTTTGTTGTTCAGGCTGAAAGAAATATTGACGTCATTATGCCGGGTTTTACTCATATGCAGCATGCGCAACCTGTATATCTTGGGCATTATCTTTTTGCTTATTATCACAAGTTTAAACGAGATTTGATTAAACTGAGTTTAATTTCGGAAATTTCAAACGAATGTCCTTTAGGCGCAGGAGCTTTAGCCGGAACTTCACATAATATAGACAGGCATTATGTTTCGGAATTATTGGGATTCAACAAACCTACAGACAACAGTATTGATACTGTTTCAGATAGAGATTTTATTATTGATTATTTGTATGTTTGCGCTCTTATAGCTACGCATTTATCTCAAATAAGTGAAGAATTAATTATCTGGTCGTCACAGGAATTTAATTATGTTGCTATAGATGATTCTTTTACTACAGGCAGCAGTATAATGCCGAACAAGAAAAATCCCGATGTTTGCGAATTAACACGGGGAAAATCAGGCCGGATTATTTCAAATCTTAATGCATTGTTTATTATGATAAAAGGATTGCCTCTTGCTTATAATCGCGATCTGCAGGACGACAAAAGAATATTGTTTGAAACTGCAGATTCTATTAATTTGATAATTCCTGTTTTCACCAAAATGATAGAATCATTGAAATTCAATAAAAATGTTATGTTTAAATCGCTGAAAAAAGGATTTATTGAGGCAACTGATATAGCTGATTATCTTGTTAATAAAAATGTTCCGTTCAGAGAAGCTCATCATATAAGCGGTAATTTGGTGAAATATGCTGTTTCAAATCAAAAATCTTTACAGGATTTAAGTTTGGATGAGTTTATGTCTTTTTCAGAAAAATTTTCAGATGACATATTTAAAACGATAGATTTTAAAAATATTGTTGAATCTCGGAAATCATATGGTTCCGCATCTCTAAAAAATGTAAAACTTCAAATTAAAAACGCTAAGAAATTTTTAAATTTATAAATTTATAATTTTTTCAGGAGGATGGTTTAAAATGCAAGGTATTCTTTTTTTAGTTGTTATAGGAGTTATGTTTTTGTTTTCTTCGATAAAAATAGTTAAGGAATATGAACGAGGAGTTGTATTTCGTCTTGGACGCCTGGTAGGGGCACGAGGTCCAGGATTGTTTTTGTTGATTCCAGCTATAGAAAAAATGGTAAAAGTTGATTTGCGTACTGTAACAATGGATGTCCCATCGCAAGAAATTATAACTAAAGATAATGTTCCTGTAAGAGTTAACGCTGTTGTATATTTTAGAATTCTGAATCCTGAAAATGCAATAGTAAAGGTTGAAAATTATTATGTTGCAACATCCCAGATTGCGCAGACGACATTACGCAGCGTTTTAGGACAGTCTGAACTTGATGAACTTCTTACAGCAAGAGAAAAAATTAATCTTGAACTTCAGAAAATTATTGATGATCAAACTGATCCATGGGGAATAAAGGTTTCAGTGGTTGAAGTTAAAGATGTTGAACTTCCGGATACAATGAAACGCGCTATGGCTAAGCAGGCTGAAGCAGAACGAGAACGCCGCGCTAAAATAATCAGCGCTGAAGGAGAATTCCAGTCGTCTCAGAAATTGCTTGAAGCAGCTCAGGTTATTGAACAGTCTCCGGCTACTCTTCAATTAAGATTTTTGCAGACTGTAAGAGAAATAGCTTCTGAAAATAATTCTGTAACTTTTTTTCCTATACCTTTGGAATTATTTAAAGGAATGTTGTCCAAAGAAAAATAAAAGAACGGTTGAAATTTATGAAAACATTGTTGAAAAATTGCAGACTTGTGTTAGAAAACCGTGTTGCAGATTCTGATTTGCTGATTGAAAACGATAGAATTTCAAAAATTTCTGATAATATCAAATCTGCTGGAATTGATAATACAATTGATATTAAAAAAAAAATTGTGTTTCCCGGAGCTGTAGATCCGCATATTCATCTTGAACTTAATCTTGGACCGGGCAGAATGTCATCTGATACTTTTGAATCAGGAACTGCCGCAGCATTAAACGGCGGAGTTACCACAGTGTTTGATTTTGCCCATCAAGAACTGCCCGGAGAAACTCTGCTGAATGCATATCAAAGATCGAAAAAAAATTCTGTTTCGGCAAAAAACCGGCTGTATTTTCATTCTGGAATAATGAATTTATCTGATAATCTGGAAGAACAGATTGACCGCGTTTTCAAGGCAGGAGTGAAATCATTTAAAATTTATATGAATTCTGTAAAAACAAATTCGGAATTTCTTTATAGAGCCATAAAAAAAATCAGCAGCCTTAAAGGTAAAATTCTGTTGCATTGTGAAGATGCAGTTATAATAGAATATTTGAAAAAAAAGCTGCATAATGAAAATAAGCGGGGGTGCGGAAATATTCCTGCAAGCAGGCCTGATTATCTTGAATTGTATTCAATTGCAAATGCTGCAATTTTAGCGGAAAATCTGGATGCTGAAATTTATGTGGTTCATTTGTCAACTGCGTCAGGAGCTGAATATATAAAACAAATGCAGAAGCAGGGCGTGAAAATCAGCGCTGAAACATGCGCTCAATATCTCCTGCTTACAGATGATATTTATAAAAAAAAAGATGGATTTCTTTTTACATGCACTCCTCCTTTCAGAAAAAAACGCGACAATGAAGTTTTATGGGATTCCATTAAAAATGAGACTATAAAGTTTATTTCAACAGATCATTGTCCTTTTTTGAAAAAACAGAAACAACGATTCAGCGGCAGTTTTGTTGATTATGTTTATGGACTTCCAGGCGTAGAATTTTCTCCTGTTCTTATGATTTCGGAAATGAGAAAACGAAAATTTGATTATTCCAAGATCAGCAGGCTGCTTTCCACGAATGCGGCAAAATATTTTGAATTGTATCCTGAAATAGGGGTTATTAAAGCAGGAAGCAAAGCTGATTTATTTGTTTATAATCCTGACTGCAGGCAAAAACTGTCATGCAGGAATTGGAAAACAAACTGTGATTTTTATCAGTTTGAAAACAGGGTTGTAGATGGAAAAATAGAAATTGTAATTTTTGATGGGGAAATCGTAAAAAACATCGGATAGAATTTTTATTTCGCTGAATAAAAAGTATCAAAAATTGTAAATTTATTTTTTTATATAGCGAATAATTATTCTTAATATAATATTTTGCATTTTGTTCAGCCATGAAATGATTTGTTGAATATGAATAAAACCCGCAAAGAATTTATTTCTAACAATATTTTGATTTTCAGTATACAAATATTGGTCTATATAAAAGGCATATTTTTAATGCCTTTGCTTATAAAGAATGTCGGCGCAACTTTTTACGGCGGATACGCTCTTCTGATTTCTACATTCGGATTTATATTCGGTATTTCATCATTGGGTTCGGGTTTTAAAATCAACAGATACCTTCCATCCACTCAGGATTTAAAAAAAAGGAAAGAAATATTTTATACGGCATTTTATTTTAATTTTTTCAGCATACTTATATTATCTGTTGTATTCACATTATTTTCCGGATTGTTTAAACAGATTTTTTTTAAAAATTCTCTGGAATTTACAAGTTCAATAATTATACTCGCTTTGTCAGGAAATTTAATTCATCACTATTTTACAAATTATTTCAGATACACTCACAGGCTTGTTCATTATGCTGCTGCTGCTGTAATTGTACCATACCTGTTTATATTGATAGTTTTGTTTTTAGTATGGAAAGATAAACCTATAACTTTGAATCTGCTGGTTATATCGAATTTTGTTTCTATTACAATACCCGGATGCATACTTATATTTTTGACGGCTAAAGAAATAGGAATATGGGTGAAACCTAATTTTAAATTACTTGCTGAAGATATTAAAGTCGGCAGCCCGCTTGCATTGAATTATGTATTTGATTTTGTATTAAGTGCAGGTGACAGATATGTTATATCATATTTTTTAAGCATTACAGCGGTTGCTCATTATAACCCTGCTTATACTCTTGGAAGTTTTATTATTTTAGTTCCTAAAGTATTAAGCGCAGCTGTTCAGCCTCAGTTAGCCAAAGCATTCGATGGAGGAGATATTGAAACAGTAAGAAAATTGATGCTATATTCTCTTAAACTGTTTATATGGCTGGTTTTGCCGTTCATAGCGGCAACTGCTTTAGTTTCTAAACCGATACTGGAATTACTTGCTAATAAAGAAATAGCATCTGCTGCAAATATTATCACTCCTGTTGTCTCTCTTGGTTCATTGTTTTACGGTCTTAACCTGATTCAGGGTTTTTTGCTTTTTTTAAATCTGAAAACAAAAGAAATATTTTATGTAAATGTTTTTTCGGCATTTTTGAATGTTATTCTGAATATCATATTTATTTCGATTTTTAAAAATATTATTGTCGCTGCTTTTACGACACTGGCGTGTTATATGATCACATTTTTTTATATACGTAGTCTGATAAAAAAATATATAACTCTTGATTTGAGTGAAATAAAATTTTATGTTCTTAAATTAGTTCCGGTTATAGCTGTATGGTCGGTATTGCTTTATTATTTGAATTCAGGATTTCAATTGAATATTTTGATAAAAGTATTAATTGGATTTGTTTTATACTTAATAATGTCGGTAATTTCAGGTGTTGTAAATGTTAAAGAATTTAAAATTATCAAAAAATAAATAATTATGTCGTTATCAACAAATACGCTGATTGTATGCAGAGATATATCTGATTTTAAGCGGCTGAACTCTTTTAAAAAGTATTCTGACCGCAGATATATACTTGCATCTGATTCAATCAGTCTTCATAAAAATTGTAAAAAAATAAATTGGATCGATTCCGATGTTTGGCTTGAAGACAGCAGAAGTTCATTTTCTGTTTTAAATGAAGTTCTTAAATTGATTGATTCAGTAAATTTATTTTTAAAAAATATATCCGAAAATGATTCGCTGGGGTTGCCTCAAAATTTGTTTTACTGGATATATCATGTTGAAGGCGGCAAAACAACTCAAAGTATCCAGGATTCAGTATTGCTGATAGAATCATATTCTAGATTATTTAAAGAAAATGATATAATCGAAGTTATTATAATTGGAAACAGGAAATTTTATTTTGAAAATATGATATTGATTGAAACTGCAAAAAAATTAAATATAAAGGCAACCCTGATTGATTTTTTTTATATTAAGATGTTTTCTGCTTTTTTATTTGATATAATAAAATATTCGATAAAAAATATGGTTCATTCTGTAGCAGTAACATCATATTTAATGAAAAAAAATTTTTTTGCAATATTAAAAAAACAAATGTTTGATGAAAATAAGGAAAAATTCGAGATACTTTTTCAACTATGCGGAAATGCTAAAAAACATCAGGAAAATATTATTCCTATAATGAAAGAACTTAATAAAATAGGGTATGAATCAATTGCTTTGTGCTGGCGTGCGAAACTTGCCGCTAAGTATTTGACAGAGGTTGAAAAACTTAAGGTTGCGGAGCTTGAATATTTAATTCCATTCGGAACATTGATAAAAACTTGTTTTTATTCATTAATAACAATATTTAAATTGAAAAAAATATATACCAGGTTTTCTGAATTTCCGGAAATTAATTATAATGGCGTTAAACTGGACAGAATATTGATGCGCGGTATAATATTTTTTTTGTTTTCAGAAATTCCTATGAGATATAAATTTGATTGCGCGGTTAAAAAATATTTTTTAACCCATCACCCTGTGGCAGTAAAATTATGGGGCGGCGGTTATGTAATGGAAGGAAGTTTGCTCAATGATAATATTGAAAAATTACCGCCGAATTCGATGCCGGCGAGATTATACTGGTTTTGGCTGATTGGAGGTCCGGTACATTCAAGAAATATCAGTTATGTTGATTTATTTTTGACTGCCGGAGACATTCAAAAAAAATATTTGATTGACTTAGGTATTCCTGAAAACAGGATAAAACTGACAGGGATGTTCCGTTATACTGATTTGTCAGGGTTTAAAAATAAATATTCTGTTGATGATTCTAAAACAATTTTAAATATAAAAAATAAATATAAATTAAATATAACTTATGATTTAAGCAACAGCGCCAGAGGAAATCAGTCTGTTTTTGAACAAATTCAAATATTAGAATTTTTATTTGGTTTTGCTAAAAATAATCCTGAAATATCACTTATTATTAAGCCCCATCCTTACTGCAATGTTGAAGATTATTTGTCGTTGTTTAATGAATATAATTTATCAAATTTTTATTTAATAGATAAAACGACTCTTCCATATCATTGCCTTAATTTTGCCGATGTTTTTATAACAAAAATTTCTACTATGGGACTTGAATCTATGTTGTTTGAAAAGCCTATTCTGATTATTCTGCTTGATAATGAAAAAAATTGGCGGTTATATGAAGATGCAGCCGAATATTTCTATTCTACTGACGAATGCGGAAATTTTTTAAAAAAAATTTTAGCTGATGAAGAATTTAAAAAAAAATGGACAGATGAAACAGTCCGGAAACAAAAAAAATTTTTAAAAAGATTTTTTGGAATAAAAACTGAAAATGCAGCAGCTGCAGGAGCTGCTGCCATCGATGATTATTTGAATCAGAAAGTTGAAAAAGGAAAAAAATATGATTATTAATTCAGATGAAATTAAATTTATTGATACTTCTCTCGGCGATGAAACCGGCAGGGTTTTTATATGGGAAAATCGCGTTTTCAGAGCTATACGCAACGATTCTTCAGAACGTGTTAAAGAACTTTTTTCCTGCGGATTGTTATATGAACTTATATCAAAAAAAATGTTTCCTGAATCAACCATAACCGAATACGAGATTGAGAATTATTCGCTGATAATAGAGCATAATAAAATTTCGTTTGTCACTTATCCGTATGAATGGAGCTGGTCAATGCTGAAAGACGCAGCCTCTTTAATAATTGAAATAAACATTGTATGCATGAAATACGGATATCAGACTAAAGACTGCCATTCATACAATATTTTATTTGATGGAAGCCGCCCCAAATTTGTTGATCTTGGAAGTTTTGTAAAACGTAATAACAAAGATTCGGGTTGGAATGCGTATGAGCAATTTCTGCAATATTATTACTATCCTCTTAAAATCTGGGGAAACGGAAACATGTTTATAGCTAAAGCAGTATTATCAGAATTGTATGAAATGCCTCATTATGAATACTGGTATTATAAATTTCCTGTTATACGTTTTTTTAAAGTTGCTAAAATACGCAGGATAATAGAATTATGTTTTAAACTTAGAAAAATATCAGTGATAGCAAGACGTGAGAACTATAATACTAAAAAATATGCAGGATTTTTAAAAATGGCTGTTTTATTTGATAAATTGAAAATTCTGCCGTTTCAAAAAATAGATTTTTATAAGATTCAAAATAAACTTGCCAAATTAACAAATTCAAAATGCGGAGATACGAGATGGTCGGCATACCATAATGCATACAAAGATTCTGCCGGAAATATAATTCCTTCAGAACGATTTAAATTTGTTATTGACCTGATTTCAAAATATCCTGTTTATTCAGTTGTAGAATTAGCTTGCAATCAAGGTATTTTATCAATATTATTAAGCCGCCTGCCTCAAATAAAAAAAATTATCGCTACTGATTATGATGCAAACGCAGTAAATGTTTTATATAATTTCTGTTGTAAAAATAAAAACGATTATTATTCAAAAATAACGCCTGCTGTAATGAACTGTTTTTATCCTGAAATAGTAGGGCTTTGCATAAGACCTGAAATACGGTTTAAATCTGATGTTGTTATTTCATTGGCTCTTACGCATCATCTTATTCTTAGGCAGAACATACCGATAGAATATATTTTTAAAACTTTTGCGTTATATACGGATAAATATATAATAACGGAGTTTATGCCTCTTGGAATGTATGATGGTTCAGAAAGGTCAAAAAAAGTAAAACTTCCTGAATGGTATAATATAGAATGGTTCAGAAATGCATTTAAAAAATATTTTAATTTAGTTATAGAAGAAAAACTGGAGATAAACCGCATATTATTTTTTGGGGAAAAAATATGATTATAAAAAAAAAAATTATTAAATTTCTGCAAGTGATTTTTCAAATGGTTTTTTATAAAGTACGCTTTATGTTTAGAAAAATTAATGTTCATTATACATCGGCGGTATCTTTTTCATCACGGCTTAGGCTTATTAATGGTGGCTCAATAACTGTAGGAAAAAATTCTGAAATCAGCGGAGCAGTTATTGAAACAAGAGGCGGTTCTATAAAAATCGGAGATTATTGTTTTATAGGGCCCTTTTCAGTAGTGTATGGACATGGAGGGCTTTCTATAGGAAATTATGTTATGATAGCTGCACATTCAATAATAATACCCGCTAATCATGAAATAAAAAAAAACGGGGAATATATGTATTGGCAGCTTGAAAAACGTAAGGGAATAATAATTGAAGATGATGTTTGGATTGGAGCAGGATGTAAGATTTTGGATGGGGTGACAATTCGTAAAGGATCTGTTATAGGAGCTGGTTCTGTAGTTACAAAATCAACAGAACCTTATTCGGTAAATGCAGGTGTACCTGCGAAATTTATTAAATACAGGCCTGAATAAAAAATAATATTTTTTGTATGAAAATATAAAAATTAAATTGTTCAGAATGGTATGGTATATAAAAAAATAATATGAAAAAAATTCTTATAATATTTCCTGATGAGTGGGTTGCATATTCTCCCACAATATTGAATTTTATTGAATGTTTTAAAAAATGCGGAGAAACTTCTGTAATTGCATTTGACACTGAAAAATTCAGTAATAAGGATAAA
>JAGOBX010000124.1 GCA_017999075.1 Candidatus Babelota bacterium
GCGGCAAACTTATGACAATATATAATTCCACAACAAATAAATCTGAAACGGATTTTATAGCTATGGATGTTCAAACACGAAGATTGCAAATATTAAAAGACAATCTTAAACATTATATTGGAAAAATTGATAATTTGAAAGTTGTTTGCGGCAATTTGAAAAAAATTCCATTTATGTTCCGCAGCAATGAAAAAAAGACTGTGATATTGTTTGATGCTCCATGTTCAGGTTCTGGAATTATAAACAGATATCCTGGAAAATTATTTTCTATGAATAAAAACAATATAATGGAATTATCCGAATTACAATTTGAAGGACTCAAAAATATTATTGAATCAGTAAAACCCGGAACAACTGTAATATATTCAGTCTGTTCTGTCCTTTTTGAAGAAACTTATCTGATAATACAGAAAATTAAAAAGAAATATTCGAATATTGTTTCTGGAAATATAGATAATAGTATATTCAAGTCTGTTTTGAAATTTTATTCAACAGATGAAGGAAATTTAATATATCCTTCTTCGATTTCAGACGGTTTTTTTATTGCCAAATTAATAAGGCTATAGTATAATAATTTTTAATATGATTTTTAACGAATTAGAAATAAATGAAAAAAATATTGTCAATGTAATATTTTCAAAGGTAATATTAAAAAACGGATTTGTGATTGAAAACTGTAGAGGAGTAATGCTGACTGAAAATACTTTAACATTAGCAACAAAAATTTCTGGGGAAATTGCTAATCAGACAATAATACTCCGTTCTGAAATATGTGCTCTGGAATATGGAGAAATAGTTTATAAAAAAAGGTATTACTGTTAAATGAAACCAAAAATATTATTTGTAGATGACGAAAAAAATGTTTTGCAGTTTTTTCAGGAATTATTTCAAGACGAATACGAGGTCTTTACGATAAATAATGGATTTAAAGCAATAGATATAATTTCAAAAAATTCTCCTGACCTTGTGTTTCTTGATATAATTATGCCTGAAATCGGCGGTATAGAAACTTTGAAAATGATAAAAGACAGGTTTCCAAATCAGCTTGTTGTAATGCTGACAGCAGTATCAGATGTTTCTACAGCAGTAAAATCTTTGAAACTTGGAGCCAATGATTATATATGCAAGCCGTTTGAGATAAAAAATCTCCGTGAATTTATAAAAAAAATATTAAGTTATCAGATTTTGAAAAAAAACTATAGAAATAATCAGGATTCCTCTTTAAAAGAAGATGGCGGGCAAATAGATATAATAGGAAATTCTTTTGAAATAAGAAAAGCTCTTGATACTGTAAATAAAGTGGCTAACAAAGATGTTACAATATTATTAAATGGTGAAACCGGTACAGGAAAAGAAGTAATAGCAAAATATATTCATGCATTAAGTTCAAGATCAAAAAAAAATTTTATTTCTGTAGATTGTTCTGCAATACCTTCGACTTTGCTTGAAAGTGAGTTGTTCGGTTATGAAAAAGGAGCTTTTACAGGAGCTGTTTCAAGAAAAACAGGAAGATTCGAGATGGCTGATGAAGGAACTTTATTCTTGGATGAAATAGGCAATTTACCTGTAGAATTTCAGCCTAAACTTTTAAGAGCAATACAGGAAGGTGAAATTTACAGACTTGGTTATGAACAGCCTATAAAAATTGATGTAAGAATAATAGTGGCAACGCATATAGATATTGAAGAATCAGTGAAAAAAGGATTGTTCAGACAAGATTTGTTTTTCAGATTGAATGTTATCAAAATAGAATTACCGCCGTTAAGAAAAAGAATAGAAGATATTAAAGATCTGCTTGATTATTTTATAGAAAAATTTTGCGGTAAATTCGGAATTCCTGTGAAAAAATATGACGCGTCTATTGTTAAATATCTTCAATCTTACGAATGGCCGGGAAATATCAGGGAATTTCAAAATGCGGTTGAACGGGCGATTGTTCTTTCAGGAGAAAATGAAGAATTGTCGAAAGATTTGTTTTTTTTGAAAAATTCGTTAAGTATAAAAAAAGACGATTTGTTCAGCAGCGGATTAACCCTGAAAGACGCTCAATCTCTATTTGAAAAAGAATACATATTCAATACTTTGGTACAATGCAAGGGCAGCAGAAAAGATGCGGCGGAAAAACTTAATATTGACAGGTCTTATATATCAAAATTAATAACAAAATACGATATTAAAATTTAAATTATCACAAAATTTTAAAATTAGTGATTTGATAATGGAAAAATGCAAAAAAATTAAAATAAATAATTTTATATTTTATTTTATTTTTTGTTGTGCTTTTATTCCTGCCTTATCATATAATGCAGTTTCAAAACCGGTTATAGAATTTTCTCAAGAAGAAATGAATTACATCTCTTCAAAACAGAAAATTATAGTTCTATGTGATTATTATTTCCCTCCATTTATATTTGAAGATGCTGTAACCAAGCAAATTAAAGGATTCAGCGTAGATATTATTAAAGCTATCTCCGAAAAAACCGGATTGGAAGTGGTGTTTAAATCTATGCGGTGGGAAAAAGTTATTCCTGCGCTCCTTAATAAAGACGGAGATATTATAGCTGGAATTATTTTAACCCCTGAACGAAATCAAATTTTAGATTTTTCAACTCCTTACTTATTCAGTTCCAGAAATATATTTGTTCAAAAAGGAAATCCAAAAAAAATTTTAACTATAAATGATTTGAAATTCAAAAAAATTGCAGTTCAAAAAAGTGATGTATGCGAGAATGTCATTAAAAATATAAACGGCGCCAATATTATTTTTACGGATAATCAAAAAGACGGAATTTTATATTTAAACAATAAACTGATAGATGCTTTTGTCGGAAATAAATTTTTAGGCATATATTTAATAAAATCTTTGAAAATAACCAATATTGATATGATTGAAGGGAATATTGCTGCATCTGATTACTGCATAGGAATGAATAAAGGAAATGAAGTTCTTAAAAATATTATAAACAAAACTCTGAACATATTGAAAATGAGTGATGAATATGATGAAATTTATAATAAATGGTTTTCTCTTTCTGAAATCAATGAAAAAATGAATGTTCAGTATAAACAGATAATTTTAATAGTGTTATTGATATTATTTATTTTTTTTATTTTATTGGTAATATCATTAACATGGATTTATGTTTTAAAAAAAGCTATAAAATATCAGACTAAAAAAATTAATTTGTCAAGAAATGAACTCATTGAACAAAACCGGAAAATTATTGAATCGAACGAACAACTGAAAAAATTGGATTCTATGAAAGATAATTTTGTTTCCAATGTGAGCCATGAATTAAGAACCCCTCTTGTTTCCATACTCGGTTATGTGAATTTGCTTGAAGAAAAAAAATTAGGCGATCTTAGTGAAAAACAAATTAAAGCTATAAATATAATAGCGAAAAATATAAATAAACTTCTTACGATAATCAATTCATTGCTTGATATAACTCGTTCTGAAGAAAAACTTTTTAAAGATAAACGGGAATATGTTGACCTTGTAAAAATGATTGAAAATTCAATTGCTCTCTATGAACCTATGATAAAATCAAGAAATATAAAAGTTTCATTTGATTATGATAAATCTGCAAAATATGTTTTTGAATCGCATATGCAGCTTGTAGAAATAATTATAAATAACTTGATAACCAATGCTATAAAATATAATAAAAATGAAGGCTCAATTTTTATAGAGTTGACAAAAAATGAAAAAACAATTATTCTTTCAGTAAAAGATACTGGAATAGGCATTGATAAAATTCATTTCCCGAAAATTTTTGACAGGTTCTATCAGATAGATAACAAAATCACTTCGAATAGCGGTGGATTTGGAATTGGATTGTATTTGATAAAAAAATATGCGACAATATTAAAATCCAGTATTGAATTGGAATCTGAAATCGGGAAAGGTTCTGAATTTAAAATAATATTTAATATTAACGGAGAAAATTACGATGAGCGATGATAAAAACAATAATGTGAATCAGGCAAACAATCAAAATATAAATGAAGAAATTGTTTTTAAAATTAAACTTAAATCATTAAAACTTCTGGCGTACGGATTGATATTTTTTTCAGTTATACGTAAGACAAAGGAATGCGGGTTTAAACAGGTTATAGCTTCATTGAAACCTAATTTATATCAGGATTTGGTGATAGAACTTAATTGGGAGCTTCTGAAAGAAAAATTGTTTGATTTTACAATAAAAAAAGCTGATACTGTGAATCAGCCTATTACTGAAGATATAATGTCAGTAATAACTGAAGCTTTAAAAGAACCGGATTTTAGAGAGGATATGCTTACCTACGCTGATAAGGAACAGTTTGGTTCGATTTATGAATTGCTAAAAAACAAGCTTTCTGATGTTATCCCTGGAAGAATTGAACTTCAGTGTGAAATAGAAAAAATTGATTCTACAAAATCATTTGAAAAACAAGCGTCTGAAGAAGAAGCTGCTAAGAAAAATGAAAATGCGATGATTGTTGATCCGAAAAGCCCTCATTTTATCAATGTTGAAGGATTCGAAGATAAATTATTGGGTAAAAAAATAGGAAATTTAAAATCTAATGATAAAATAATTTTAAAAATTACAGATAATTCATTTTCTGAAAAAGTTTATGAAAATTTACCTTCGTTTAAATTCGGACATCATTACGGGACTTTCACTGAATTTTATAAAGATGATTCAGGAATAAATTATGCCGTATTTAATTTGGGAAATAATTTTTTCGGGAGGTTTAAGGTAGCAAAAGAAGATAATATAAAAAAAATTAAATATGTTATGCCTCAGAACGAAAGCGGTCTTGATAAACTTAAATTTATAACTGACAACACATTTACTTTTTATATAATTTTAATAACTGTCGCTGTAATACTTTGTTTTTTATCATGGCAGTATTATACGTGGCTGTATGAATAAAGTAAATTGAATCTGAATTTAATTTCAGAATAATGAGTTCATCTATGAACCATATCATTTTTTGATTAATAGTCATTATCCGAAAAATCCGAATATTACTTTTTTGATAAAACAATCCATTCCTGAGAATAAACTGCCATTGAAAGATATAAATTCCTTAATTCGGAATAATTTGATTTTTCAATATAATCTGTTTTTCTTGAAAAATCAGAATTATAATTTATACAGCCTTCATTAACATCATATTTCCCTGTAAAACTAATATCTTTAAATGAAATATTCAATTTTTCCGGAATATAATATATATTATAATTTTCCGGCAAAATAATCTCGGCTTCAATTTTGTGAAATTCATTGCCATACCATTTTATATCAAAGTCCCTATCTGTTTTATTAAAATCGAATCCGGTTTGCACCACTCCCGGAACTCTGAAACATTTTATTTTATCGCCTGCAGATATGCAGTAATTTCGGATAGAATATTTATAGTTTATAACAAATTCGTTAGAATCAGAATTGTTTTCACCAAGCCGGTATTCTAAAAGTTCAGCGTTGTTATGAATACTTGAAACCATGTTTTCAAACATTTTTTTTATTTCTTCATTGTTCATTAAAACTGCTGACCGCATATCAATTGAAAAGTTCCCGTGAAATTTAATTGTTTCCTCGCATTCTATAAAATTATCATTGCGTATTTTTATAAAAATTTTTTTATGTATACCATCATTTTCAATGGTTTTTGATTCCGGCAGTTTTATGAATTTGTATTCTTTTTGGTTTAATATTTCGACAGCTTCAGTGTTATGAAGCTCAAAAGGAATATTGCCGATAGGTGATGTTTTATCAAAAGGGGCAAGAAAATAAGTTTTATCCTGAATTTGAACCTTGCATATTGCCTTGTTAAATTCTTTCAGATTTGCTGTCATTGAAATTTTTCCGGATTCCCCTGTTCTGCATAAAACAAAATGCGATTCTATACCCTCATTTTTCAGTAGAGCCATCATGAAAAGTATTTTATCAAAATAATTTCCTGACATAGAATTTGATAAAACTTTCAAATCGTAAAATCCGTAATTCCAGTTTAATGGGGAAATGCTGAATGTCTCGAAATTTTTTAACATAAAATCATATATTGCGCTTAATTTTTCAAATGAAGTTTTTTCCTGAATTTTTAAAGATTCGTTTATGAAAGTTAAATAATTATTTTTTTCCAGTTTGCTATAAAATATATTTGCAAAATTATAAACAATTTCATCCCATGTTTTTTTTTCTGTAGCAACTAAAGACGGCAGCACTTCTCTGTATGGCGGAATATTCTGCTCTTCATAATATTGGTCAAGATTTTCTGCTGAAAATTCTAATATTTTTCTTCCTTTAAAATTATTAATATTAATTTTTATAACAGATGTATCATTGACAAAATAATTAATTTCTTTCGATTCTGGAATATCAATAGATATATTTTTAAATATCACAGGTTCGGCTTCCCTGAAAATTTGATTAATATAAAATGGAAAAATATAAGAATCATATTTCCTTATTGTCTCAGTAGAATAATAAATATATGATCCTGGTTTTGTTTCAGGAAGTGAAAACCGGAGTCTTTTTAAATTGTTGTATAATTGTTCTGAATAAATTTCTTCGTCTTTCAATGCGTTATCGTCAAGATGTTTAACTATACCCTTGTCATTTATTGATATGGCGAATTCTATTGAAGGAGAATCATATAATGAATAGTAATAATAATTATTTATTCCCTGCGATTCCCCTCTTTTTTGTAAAATTTTTTTTAATACAGTATATTTTATTTTGTAGGTATTTCCGGTTATCTGTTTATATTCCGTGTTTGAATAAAGCGTTATAATTCCTGCATTAGGATAACTGTCTGCAGATATTTCTGTTTCAGTATACTTTTTTAAAATTTCATCATTGGCAGCAATATCTTTAATATTGCTGTAAATATGCCATTTCCGCTGTTTCTGAAGATTTACGGTTTTAACTTCAGATAAATGAAATTTGAGTTTTTCCTCAGAATCAGGAATTTCAAAAAATAGAATATCGTTTTTTATTTCTGAAATTTTTCCTGAATATTCTCTGCCGTCGTTAAGAAGTAAAATATCAGCATGAGATGTTTTAAAAAATGTTGTGGCTGAAATAATAAGAAAATATAATAAAAGTTTTTTTTTCATAGTTTTTTGTTTTTTTAATATAATATAATTTTGGAAATTTTTAAATTGTTTTAATGAAAATCCTGTTTTGTGAAAATTCGGAAATTTTTTGTAATCCGTTTTTAAATTCCTGATATTTTTCTGCAGGAATTATTCTTTGTTTAATTATAAAAATTTCGTTAAATTCAACAGTAAAATTATTTTTTAATGTGAATTCGCCTGAATATTCAAAAAAATCATTGCTAATAATCAGATTATCAGGGAAAAATTTAATTGAATGATTTTTAGGAAATTTGATTTTTATTGAGTTTATTCTGCTTGAAGTTGAATTGTAATGAATATCGTATTTCCGTTTTTCCAATCCTATTTCATCAAATTTTTTTTCTATAGTGGGAATTTTAACTATAAAAAGATCTCCTGCTTTTTCCCACATGTTTGACGCTTCAAACTGTATTGCCATTTTGAGAGGCATATTCAAATCCATTAAGTCTGAAATATTGAAATTTTTAAATACTGCAGTGGGAGTTATTGAACTTACATAGTTTTGCATGACTTTAGCAGTGTCCTGTTTTTTTATATGTCTCCAGCTGTTTCTGACTTGCGCTTCATACGGACCTGTATAAGTGTTTATTATAGAACATTCTGCGTTTCCCGATATATCGAACTCAATTTCAAGATTAGATTTTTTTTGGTTATTATCGGGATTCGCCAGTCCGGTATAACCTATCTCTTTTTTTATGTAATTAACAGCTTTGACCCCGTTATCATCGCTCCGCAAATATGGAAACCTGTATGTTTCAGAAGTAGGATCAACATAAAATATATTTCCCTTGTATCTTATTTCCGTAATGCAATGATTACCGTCAGGAACAGGAATATCAGTTATCAATTCTCCTGCATCGTTAGTATTTATTATTACAGGGTATGCTTCTATTCCCGCATAATTCAGCATTGCGCAATATAATATGCTTACATCAGTGCAATCGCCGAATTTATTTATGAAAGTTTCTTCAGCAGGATGACCTGACCATCCGCTGCTTACGCTTGATTTAACTGAAACATAACGGATATTTGTTTCTACCCAGTGAAACAAATCTGCCATAAGCTGTGTATCGCTGTAAGATTTTTGTTTTATTGAATCAACTAAACTTTTTATTTTGTCGCCGGCTATTAAACGTTCTTTCTGGATTTTACTTATATATTCATAAAGATAATTCCTGTCTTCTAAAAAAGTATAATTCAAAGAATATTTCACATCACTGATATTAGGCATATATGGTTCCGGATAAATAGGAGGAACATCTTCCATTTTGTAAGTATCAATAATAAAAGTGTCGTCTGAATTTTTTCGTACGGGTTTTCTGAATGACTCAGGCAGATTTCGGAACATAATATTTATTTTTTTTTCTTTTGGATAAATAATATGATATTCTGATTTAACTACAGGTATATTATCCTGAAAATACCATCCTCCGGAAAAAATATGTTTATCAAAAGGATTGTAGGTTTCTATTTCATATGTATATTCTAATATGCTGCCTGTTTTTACTCCTGGAATTTTTGCTGAAATTGTTTTTCCTGATTTATCAAAATATTGGGATTCTTGAGACGGAGTAAGCGTTTTTATATCTTCCGAATTAAGTTTGTATTCATTGCCGTTTTTATCTATTGATCTACCTGATGTTATTTTAGCTGCAGAACGTCCTTCCGTATAGTAT
>JAGOBX010000125.1 GCA_017999075.1 Candidatus Babelota bacterium
TGTGAGATTTTTTTGAAATCAAAAATAAATCTTCCTGAATTTTCAAATATTGATTGACATAAAGGGCAGGATTAATATAATAATACGCAATTTATTTTTAAAAAAAATTAGTTTTTAATAAAAAAAATGTATGATAATTATAAAATAATTGATACACATACTCATATATTTCCTGATGAACTTGCAGAACGGGCTATTACTTTTCTTGAAGAAGAAGGAAATATAAAAGCTGAACATAACGGAACAGTTTTGGGGTTGTTGAAAAATATGGAACAATCAGGTATTGACAGGGCAGTTGTATTGTCAATAGCTACAAAACCCGGGCAGGTAGATAAAATTAATCAATGGGCAGCAGCTGAAACCAAAAAATTTTTTCCTAAATTATTATTGTCAGGGACATTACATCCTGATTATGAAAATATCGAAGACTCAATTAAATTTTTGAAGAAAAATAATATTAATGTTATAAAACTGCATCCTGAATATCAGTATTTTTGTCCTGCCGATAAAAGAGTTTTTAAATTATATGAAATAGCTTCTGATTATGAAATGGCCATATATTTTCATGCAGGCAGAGATATAGCTTATGTAGGTTCCAGATGCACTCCGAAAATTTTGAATAAAATAATTAATAAATATCCTAAATTAAAGGTTGTTGCAGCTCATTTAGGCAGTTTTGAATTATGGGATGAAGTACTAACTTATCTTGCAGGAGAAAATATTTTTTTGGATACAGGATTTACGTTCGATCATATTTCAGAAGATATATTTTATAAAATTTTTGAGAAACACGATAAATCGAAAATTTTGTTTGGAACTGATTCGCCATGGAAACCTCAATTGACATATGTTAAAAAAATATTGAATTTGAGAATAAATAGAGAGTTTTTAAAAAAAATGTTGTGGGATAATGCCGAATCATTGTTTTGGAATAATGATGGAAATTATGTTTGATGACAAAAAAATAGATTGTCTTATTGACAGACTTGGTTATGATTTTAAAAATAGAAACCTCCTTCATACGTCGCTTCAGCATTCGTCAATAGTTAATGAAATAAAAACTAAGAACTGCGATTGCGTCATTGAAAGTAATGAACGTATGGAATTTTTAGGAGATTCTATAATAGGAGCAATTGTTTCAGAATATTTATATAAAATTATTCCTCCTCTTTGCGAATATGAAATGACTGCTGTAAAAGCATATGTTGTAAGCAGAACAAATATGTCTTTAATTTCTCGTAAAATAGGACTTGAAGAATATTTTTTAACTTCTGGAATTACATTGGATATGAGGAATAATTCGAAAATAAGCGCTGATATGCTTGAATCTTTTATTGGTGCAGTATATTTGGATTCTTCATATGAAACTGCGTCAGAAATTGTTATCAAACTATTTAAAGAAAGTATTGAAGAAAAGATAATATTCAGAAGTTTTAAAAATTATAAATCAATGCTGCAGGAATACTGCGCGTCATATTATAAATGCGTACCAGAATACAGAATAATAAAATCTGTTGGGGAAGAACATAAAAAAGTTTTTACTGTTGAAGTTTTTATTAATGGTGAAAAATACGGCGAAGGTTCTGGCAGACGTATTAAAGATGCGGAAAAACAGGCAGCAGCTATGGCATTGGCTCGAATAAATAATATAAAATAACTGGATAGAGGAGTATAAAATGAAAATATTAAAAAATTGCAGAGTTAGATTTGCGCCTAGTCCAACAGGGTATTTGCATATCGGCGGAGCTCGAACTGCATTATTTAATTGGCTTATTGCCAGAAATAACTGCGGAACATTTATATTGAGAATTGAAGATACAGACAGAGAAAGATTTGTAGAAGGTTCAGTGGAACAAATTATTGATTCGCTGAAATGGCTTGGCATAAATTGGGACGAAGGACCTGACTGCGCAGGAAAATTTGGGCCGTATATTCAGTCTCAACGTTTGGAAATATATAAAAAATATGCGTTTAAATTGATAGAACAGAACAGCGCTTATTATTGTTTTTGTTCTGCTGATCGTCTTGAAAAAATGCGTGAAGACCAGAAAAACAAAGGAGAATCAACTCATTATGACAGATGCTGCAGAAATTTATCCCCCACACAGATTGAAGAAAACCTGAAAAATAATTTGCCATACGTGATACGCATGAAAGTTCCGATAACAGGGAACATATCATTTACTGATATTATCAGAGAAGAAGTTGTTATTCCATTTGAAAATGTTGATGATCAGGTGCTTTTAAAATCAGATGGGTTTCCTACTTATCATCTTGCAAATGTAATTGATGATCATTTAATGGAAATAACCCATGTTATCCGGGGCGAAGAATGGCTTATGAGTACGCCAAAACATTTGCTGCTGTATAATTATTTTAATTGGGAACCACCTGATTTTGCTCATTTGCCATTATTATTGAATCCTGATAGGAGTAAATTAAGCAAACGTCAGAATGACGTGTCAGTATCCGATTATAAAAATAAAGGTTTTCTTTCTGAAGCAGTAGTTAATTTTATTGCTCTTCTCGGATGGAATCCTGGAGATGATAAAGAAATTTTTTCAATTGATGAATTGGTTAAATTGTTTGATATTAATAAATGCGGAAAATCAGGATCAGTCTTTGATATTGCTAAATTAAGATGGATGAACGGATTATACATCCGTGAATTAAAGAAAACCAATATAAGTAAATTGGCGGAATTGCTTAAATATTATTTGGTGAGCAATAATTATATTTCTGAAAATTATAGTTTTGAAAAATTGAAAAATATAGCGGAATTGACCTGTGCCGGGATTGATACTATAAATGATGTTTCGAATTTTACCGGATTATTATTTAATGATGAAATAATAATTTCAGGTGAAGAAGAAAAAAAAATAATGGAATCTTCCAATGCTGTTAATGTAAAAAAAGTTTTTTTGACTGAACTGGAAAAAGTCGATGAAATAGATAAATCAAATATGAATTCAATATTTAAAAATGTTCAGTCTGTTTCCGGAGTAAAAGGAAAAGAATTGTATCATATAATAAGAATTTTGATTTCAGGAACAATTGAAGGTCCGGATCTTGCCGCTTTAATATTATTTCTCGGTAAAGATGGGATCAAGAGGCGATTAAAGTAAAATTATCAGTATTTCCTGGCAATTTTTTGAATTTTTTTTGCAAAATTTTTATAGTTTATTTATCAATATGAAAATTTTGTAAAAAAAATTCATAGTTGGAAATATATTCTGTAAGATATAAATTTTAAAATTATAATTTTCTAGAGCAAATTAATTTCGCATGGCGAACTGCTTCAGTCAGACTGGTGTAATGAGCTTTATTTTTTCCTACGATATCGTAGGCTGTGCCATGGTCGACAGAAGTTCTTGTTATAGGTAAGCCAATAGTTATATTAACGCCTGTTCCGAAAGAAATAAGTTTTAAAGGAATAAGCCCCTGATCATGGTACATGCATACCACACAGTCAAAATTATTTTTTACTTTAGGAAATAAAGTGTCTGGTGAAAACGG
The DNA here is from genome assembly GCA_017999075.1 of Candidatus Babelota bacterium. GTDB lineage: Bacteria > JAGOBX01 > JAGOBX01 > JAGOBX01 > JAGOBX01 > JAGOBX01. The sequence continues at coordinate 3,517 of JAGOBX010000125.1, forward strand.
ACCTTCTGCAGATACGTGTTTTTTTTTTGCCAAATCAACAGCAGGTTTAATATATTTGATTTCTTCTTGGCCGAATAATCCGTTTTCACCGCAGTGAGGATTAAGAGATAATACGGCGATTTTTGGTTTTTTTACTGCAAAGTCTGATTTTAATGAAGTGTCGGCAAGCATTATTGTTTTAAAAACAGAATCTACAGAAATTTTTTCAGGAACTTTTTTTATTCCTATGTGTGTTGTTACAAGCAGAACCCGCAAATATTTCCCTACAAGCATCATACCGAAATTTTTAGAGCCGGTTAAATGTCCTAAAAGTTCAGTATGCCCTGGAAATAAAGAACCGGCTTTGTGTAATGCGTCTTTATTAATCGGACAAGTAACTATAGCGCTGACATTTTTTTTTAAAGCGTTGTCTACAGCAGATACAATATAATCAAGCGATGCTTTACCTGATTCAGCTGAAACTTCTCCGAATTTTATTTTTGACATGCAGCAATTATTAAAATCTAACAGGTTTAATTGAGAATCCGATAAAATTGTTTTTTTGTCAAAATTTTGGATTATATTTATTTTCAGATTTAAGTTATATAGTTTTATATAATAATATAAAAGTTTAAAGTCGCCGAAAATTATTGTTTCGCTGAATTTGATTTTTTTTTCTGCAGCTGCTTTTACAATAATTTCCGGACCCACACCTGAAGGGCATCCCATAGTTATACATATAATTTTTTTTGGATTCATCCTACAATTTTTTTTAATTCTGATTTTAATAAATTAAGTATTTCGGATTCAGGAACTTTTTTTACTATTTTTCCTTTTTTGAAAAGTAATCCGACTCCATTTCCGCCTGTTATTCCTATATCTGCGTCGCGGGCTTCTCCAGGGCCGTTTACCACACAACCCATAACAGCTACTTTTACTGGTATCCTTACGTTATATAATAATTTTTCTACTTCTTCAGCGATTTTAATTAAATTTATTTGAGTGCGTCCGCAAGTTGGACACGCAATTAAATCAGGCGTATCAGTTCTTAGTTTTAATGAAGCAAGGATTTTATAAGCCGCATACACTTCTTCTATCGGATCGGCTGATAATGAAACTCGTATAGTATCACCAATTCCATAGGATAGAATTTGCGATAACCCTACTGCTGATTTTATCAGACCGCATCTAAGCGTTCCAGTTTCTGTGATTCCTATGTGCAGAGGATAATTTCTTTTTTTACTGAACATCAAATAACTTTTTACAGTTGATAAAACATCTGAAGTTTTAAGAGAAACAACAATATCCGTAAAATTCAGTTCTTCAAGATACTGAACTTCTTTTATAGCGCTTTCTGTCATAGCCTGCTCAATAGAAATTTTTTTTGATTCTAGTTTATGAAGAATAGGTTTTTCAAGTGAACCTAAATTGACACCTACGCGTATAGGTATATTTTTGTTTTTTGCTGCATTAACTATTTCTTTGATTTTCCATTTGTCTGTTATATTTCCTGGATTTATTCTAAGTTTTGAAATTCCTGATTCTATTGATTTTAAAGCAAGTTTATAATCAAAATGAATATCTGCGACAATAGGAATATCAATTGATTTAGTGATTTTTTTCAAACCTTCTATATCGTCCTCATCTTTAACAGACACTCTTATGATCTCGCATCCTGCTTTTTGTAATTTTTTCATCTGGTTCAAAACACGCCTGTAACACGATGTTTTTATATTACACATTGATTGAATTCTGATAATATTGCAGTTGCCTATAACAAAATTTTTAATTTTAATTTGTTTTGTTTTTTTTCTTGGAGTGATTAAATTTTTAGTCATAATATTTTTTTTTTGTTTTTAAATAAAATATGAAGAGATTGATATTTTTTTAGCAATCTTTTCATTGTCATATAAGTTGATTTTATTCCTGTTGTTGGAAAAAATCAATTAAAATTTGTTGACAGTGATTAAAATATAAAATACAATATTTTATATTTTTTTTACGAAATTATTCTTAAAATGCACGAAATTAAAATTAATGTTTTGGTTGTTGAAGATGATGAGTCTTTAAACAATCTTATAAAACTGCATCTCGAAAAAATGAATTGCAATGTATCTTCTGTAGATTATGCGGAAAAGGCGATTCAGCTTATCACAAAACATTATTATGATTTATTTTTAATAGATATAAATTTGAAAGGAGTTATTAACGGATTAAAACTTCTTGATTATATAAAGAATGAACTTAACCTTGAAAGCGAGGTTATTGTTATAACAGGAAACGCTGATATTCAGACTGCTGTTGATGCAATAAAAAAAGGCGCTTATGATTTATTTGAAAAACCGTTTTCATTACTTAAACTTAATGAAGCAATAGATAAAATTCTTCATCAAAAAATTATTAAACGGATACCATTGAATGTTTTAGGAATATATAAATATAATTATCCTGAACAATTGAATAAAAATCATACTGTTTTAGTGGTTGATGATGAAGAAGATATCCGTAATCTTGTAATGATTATGCTTAAAGAATTTAATTATGAAGTTATCACTGCAGAATCAGCTAAAGAAGCGGAAACATTAATTAAAGAAACCAGACCTGATTTGATTATACTTGATGTGATGATGCCTGAAGAAGACGGCTATACTTTCGGTTTGAGAATAAAATCGAATGAAAAATTTTTCGATATACCTATTCTGATGTTAAGCGCAAAAGGCTCTGATGATGACATAAAAAAAGGTATAGATGTTTGCGCAGATGATTATATGTCAAAACCGTTTAATCAGACTGTTTTAATGTCTAAAGTTAAAGCTTTGCTAAGAATGAAGAATTTAATTGATGAAATGAAAGTTTACAGCAATGCTCTTCTGCAAAAAATAGAAAAACAGGATTTGCTTAGAAAATATCTGTCCAAAGAAACCTTATTTTTTTCACAACTGAATAAATCATTGAATTTGGAAGAAAAATCTTCATTGATTAAAAAATTACTTCCTGAAATTCTTGAAATAGAGATGTTTTCAATTTTTCTCGTTGACGGAGAAAATTTAAAAATTTTTGCACATAATCATCAGGAGATATGTTTTGAAATACCTATTGATTCGATAAAAGAATCACCTATGTTTAAAGCAATATCCAATCAGGCGCCAGAACTTATAGAGGATTTTAACACCACTAAGTTTTTTAAAGGAAAAAACAGGGAAAAATATAAAAAAAAATCAAGCATAATATTTCCATTGATAATTCATCATAGATGTATCGGCGTAATAAATATGAATAATAGAAAAATTGGAGAATTTGATATGCAGTTTCTCGAACGTGCGACTCGTCTTGTTGAACATATATCTAATTCGATTGAAAATTGTCTGTTGTTTCAGAAAATGGAACAAATGGCGATAATAGATGAACTTACATTAACATTTAACCGGAGGCATTTCTTTTATTTATTGTCCAATGAAATAAAAAAGTTTTTAAGATATCGTCATAAGTTTTGTGTGTTAATGATGGATATTGATAATTTTAAAAAGTTTAATGATACGTATGGACATATTAACGGCGACAGAATGCTTAGAAAATTTGCTGATGTGATAAAAATCTGTATACGTGATACGGATTTTTTTGCACGGTATGGAGGAGAAGAATTTGTTCTTCTTTTTCCTGAAACTATGCTTGATACAGCTATAATGGTTGCTGAACGCCTGAGAAGATCTGTTGAAAAAGATTGTTTTATAATAATAGATAATAAAGAAATTGGAGTTACCATAAGCGGAGGTCTTGCAGAATATAAAATGGATTTGACAGAAGAAGAGTTTCTTGGAGAAGCGGACAACTATTTATATTATGCAAAAAGAAACGGTAAAAATCAAATTATTTCTATGATAGAGGTTTAAAATGAATTTGAAAAAAAGTGCGGGTATAATTTTTTTTGTAATGTTTATTTATGTGACAGCTTTACAAACTCAACCGCTTGAAAAAATTAAAACTGACATTTCAGGGTTTATAGATATCGGATATTATTCTCCTGAAAATTCTGATAAATCATTTATTATTGACGGGGCAGGACTTACATTTTCAGGCGAAAAAGCGGATTTGTCTGGAGTATTGGAAATTAATTATAAAGATTCGGAAGACACTTATTTTGTTAAAGATATGGTTTATTTAAATAAAATAGCTGTTACAATAACACAAAAAAACGGAGGAGCTATAATAGGCAAGTTTCCTAATTTAAATCTTCCCAGGCAATCTGATGTATGGTCAAGAAAAACTTTGAGTTTTAATATGACTGATATGATATTAGGAAAACATAATCCTGTAGGGGTACAATACTATATAGCGTCGGAAAAAATTAATTTTAATTTAGGTTATTTTAATGGATTTGGGTTTGCATCAGCTCCTGTTTATCCTAATTCAAAGAAAGATTTATTGACTTTATGTCAGAATCCGGATTATAAAAAAAATGGGAAAAATGATATATTCGCTTCATTAACATTTAAATCAGGAACAGGAATTTCTTTAAAAACAGGGGCAATGTTCAGTTCGCTTTCAGGCGGTGATTTGGCAGAGCTTCAAAATTTATCCGGAAATTTCACATTAAACGATGATAAAAAAGATATGTGGTATTTTTCTTTTGAACAATCTTCTAAACAAATGTTTTTCAACGCGTCATATTATAATTATAATATTTCTGAAATAAAAAATAATATTCTTGACATAGTACTTAATTATAAATTGAATGATTCAATTAATTTAAGCGGTTCGTTCAGTTATTTGAAATATAAAAATGCAGGAGTTCCTTCCATTATATTAAGCGATAGAAAACAATATACTGCATCATTATCATATGAAATGAAGAATCTTCTTTTAGGATATGAATATGTAATAAACAAAGAAGATTTGCCTGACGGAACTGTTATTTCCGGAAATAATGATATTCATTCTATGAAAGCTGTTTATAAGTTTTAAATTTACAATGAAACATTTATTGACAAAAGAATTTGATATTAATTTAAATAAAATTAGTTCATACAGGTTTTATTTTATAGGGATTCTTGGCAGCGGAATGTCGGCTATTGCAAGATTTTTGCGATTAAAAGGATGCTCTGTTAAAGGATCTGATAGAAATTATTTGTCGTTTCAAAAATCTGATCTGGCATTGTCTCTTGAATCAATCGGATGCATTTTGTTTAATCAGAAAGAACAGCACATAACGTCCGAAGTTGATTTTACAGTAGTTTCGACTGCAATAGAAGCTGATAATATTGATGTGATTAAGTCGATTGAATACAAGATACCTGTTATACATCGCGC
>JAGOBX010000126.1 GCA_017999075.1 Candidatus Babelota bacterium
TTATTTAAAAATAAAAAAGTAATCTTTATTTCGCCGCCTTCTTTTGTATATTCTACAGCATTGTTTAAAAGATTTATAATAACCTGTTTTATTCTCTGTTCGTCAATAAATAAATTTAAATCTTTCTCCGAAAAATTAACTGAAAACTTGATTTGTTTTTCATCAGTCATAATTTTACCAATATCTTCACAGAAAGCTACTAATTCTTTCAAGTTAACACTTGAATATTTCAATTGAATGCTATCATAATCGGCTTTTGCAAGAAATAATAATTCATTAGTCATTCTTTGAACATATTCTACTTCTTCTGATAAACGATAAAAAATGTTCGAGTCATCTTCGGAAAGTTTTTCTGATTTTCCTATAAGTTCTATACCGTTTTTGATTACAGCGAGGGGATTTTTAATCTCATGTGAAAAATCAGAAAAAAACCGATTAATTCTATTAAATGAAATTTCAAGACGTTCAATCATATAGTTGAATGTTTCGGTTAATTTTTCCAAAACATCATTAGATTTGACATTTTCAATTCTTCCACTGAGATTTTTTATATTTATTTTATTAACTTCATCAATAATTTTATTCACAGGATTCAACGCTTTATTTACAAACAAGTTTGAAATAAAAAATAAAATAAAAATAATTATAATAAAAATAATAATAAACAATGCATTTATTTTGTTCACAAATTTTAAATATGCGTCTAACGATATAAAATAAATAAAAGTAAAATTTTTATTGTTAATATTATTCTTTTCAATATAAAATCTGAATAAGTCACCTCTGATAGTTTCATTATAATAATAAGCTCTGTCTTCAGATTTTTCTAATTTAAAATCATTAAATTCCATATTTTTTACTTTTGGAGAGTTATATAATACTTTATTATTTTCATCGCGTATTTGAAAATAAAAATGTTCTAATTCAATATCAAGTTGTCTGAGATTATTCAATTCCAATTCGTTAAAATAAATTTTTTGACACAATTTAGAATATTCTTTTATTTCATTATTTTCATATTCAATGGCAAATTTTTCAGTAAATATATTAACTACGATAACTTGAATTATAAATACTGTCGACAATGCAAAAAATAATATTAATGTTAATTTTAATTTAAAAGGTATTTTCATGATTGCTTACTCCGCATCATATAACCCGAACCTCGTATAGTCAAAAGCATTTTAAACTCAAAATCCGAATCAATTTTTTTTCTCAAATAATTTATATATACATCAACAACATTAGTAAAATTATCAAAATTAAAATTCCAAACACGTTCAATTATCATTGTGCGCGTAAGAATTCTATCAGGATTTCGCATAAAATATTCCAGTAAAGAAAATTCTTTCAAAGTTAGTTCAATATTTTTTCCAATTCTTTCAGCCTTATGGGTAAATAAATTCAATTTTAAATCTCCAAGTTTTAATACACCGGAGTTATCAGGAATGGTTATAACACGTAGTAAAGCTCTAACTCTAGCGGATAATTCCGGAAAGCTGAAAGGTTTGGTTAAATAATCATTAGCGCCAGCGTCAAGGCCTTTGACAATATCAACAATTTCATCGCGAGCTGATAAAAATAATATTGGTACTGTTCTTTTCTTTGTACGGATAGATTTACATATTTCCAATCCATCTTTTACAGGAAGCATAACATCAAGAATAAACAAATCAAAATCAAAATTCAAGGCAAGACTCAAACCATATTCACCGTTAGAAACAATATCAACTGCATATCCTTCTGTCGAAAGCCCTTTTTTAATAAATTCAGCAAGAGCCAAATCATCTTCAATAATTAGTATTTTCATAATAAAACCACCATCTCATCCTATTAATTTATTTTGTCAATTTTATTTAAATTTTATCTACTTTTAAATTTTTAAAATTGTATTTATTATCTCTTATAATTTTTATCAACGAATATTAATTATATAAAAAGAATAGCAGATGAAAATTAAAATATCATTAAAATCCAATTAGTATTTTCTAATAATTAAAAAAAGCTACATTTCTTAAAAATTACAATATTTAAATAAAATAAAATCGGTAAAATATTAGGTTTGAAAAGTTACTATCAAGATAAGAAAAAAGCAGAACCTATACGTAAATGAGTAGCTCCTTCTTCTATTGCAAAGATGTAATCATTACTCATTCCCATCGACATATATTCCATATGCAATCCAAATTCGGAATTCAACGTATTTTTAAGGTTTCTCAAGTCAGAAAAAGTTTTTCTGATAATTTTTTCATCAGAAGTCTCAGGAGCCATAGTCATTAACCCGCAGATATTTACATTAGTCAAAGATGATTTGTTAACGCAATAATGGTCAAAGATCTGTTTTGAAGTTTCTGTATCAGCTCCAGTTTTAGTATTCTCATCAGAAACATTAATTTCCACGAGAATGTCTATTATCCTATTATGAATAATTGCATGTCTATTTATTTCCTGAACAAGTTTTATACTGTTAACCGAGTGTATCAGGTTTATATATCCGGCAATATATTTAATTTTATTTGACTGGAGAGTGCCTATCATATTCCAATTAATGTTATTGTCATTAATATTTTCTCTAAGTTCACGGATACGCTGAACTCTATTTTCACCAATATTTGTTATTCCGTAATTTATTATTTGTTTAACGGCAGCAGCATCAACATATTTAGTTACAGTGATAATTGTCAATTCAGAAAAACTGCGGTTAATAACAGAACATCTATTTTTGATTGATTCAATTATTCTATTATAATTATCTTTAAATTTCAACAAATCAAACTGAAACATAATGGCTGTTATAATTTCACTGATATTTTTTGAATTAAATCCTGTATTTCAGGAGTTATTTTTTGTTTTATTCTTAGTTTTTCATTGGATAATGATGAAAAATTAAGATTATACTCTGACTTACCAATTAATTTTTCAATAAATTTATAAGTCCCTGGAGATTTTCCACCGCTTGTAGTAACGATAAATTTAATTTTATTTTGAAGAATAAGAGAATTATCTTCTATAACCTGTCTGACCGGAACTGCAGGTTTTCCAGCCCAAACCGGAGAACAAAATATTATAATATCGTATTTACTGAAATCAGGTTGTTTAACAAGTTCAGTTTTTTTGTTAAAAACAGAGTCGAATCCGCTTTTAACATATCCCAATAAACCGTATCTCAACGAAAAATTTTTTTCAAGCAATTCAAATAATTCGAATTTATCAAGAGATTCTTTAATAATTTCAGCCACATACCGTGTTTTATTTGTTCTGCTATAATATAAAATCAAACCATTCATAATCAAAAAATTCCTTTAGTCGTATTTAATCCGTCTATTCTTTCGTCTACTGAACAAGCAATATTAAGCGCTTTTGCGGCGCATTTAAAAACAGCTTCAATTCCATGATGAATATTATGACAGTATTTCAAATTTATATGAAGAGTAATTCCTGAATGCATAACAAACTTCTCAAAAAATTCTTTTACAAGTTCGACATCAAAATTTCCTGTTCTGTCAGCAGGCAGAGACACGTTATAACTTAAAAATGGTCTATTACAAATATCTACAGAAACTTCAGCCAAAGATTCGTCCATTGGCAATATAAAAAAACCATATCTTTTAATATTTTTCATATCTCCAAGAGATTTTTTAAACGCTATTCCAAGACATATGGATATATCTTCAACTGTGTGGTGAAAATCAACTTCAGTATCACCCTGTGCTTTCACCTTAATATCAAATAAACCATGTTTAGTAAATAATTCAAGCATATGTTTCAAAAATCCTATCGGAATATCAATAGAATATTTGCCTGAACCGTCAATATTATATTCAACAAATATTTTTGTTTCATTGGAATTGCGTTCCATTGAATATTTCCTGATTATTTTTTCCATAATTTTTTCACAAATCCGAATTTAAAATATATAAAACTCAAATAAAAACTGACACTGTAAAAATTTTGTTACTTTAATTATATTAAATAAAATAAAATATACAAGAAATAATTGATTTTTATTTTTTTATGTTCTATATTTTTTTTATGGATTCAAATTTAAAGAATGTCGGCAAAAATATTTTAAAAAAAGATTCATTATCATTAAGCTGCGGATTACCTTTATTCTGCGATGATTATGATTTTCAAAACATTCTTCATGCTAAAATACTATATTCTCCTTATCCACATTGCATTATAAAAAATATCGATACATCCACCGCTGAAAAAATCAAAGGGGTTAAATGTATTCTGACTTACAAAAATGTTCCTGATTCAGTTTATTCCACTTCAGGACAAAGTTTTCCCGAACCTTCGCCATACGATTCAGTTATACTGGACAAAAAAATGAGGTTTATAGGAGATAAAGCTGCTGCAGTTGCTGCAGAAACTGAAGAAGCTGCTGAAGAAGCTTTATCATTAATAAAAATTGATTACGAACAACTTCCTTATTCCCTATCCACTGAAGAATCTTTGAAAGATAATGCAGCTGTTATACACGATGAAAATTACGCCAAAACTTTGATAGACGTTAACTATGAGCCTTCAAAAAATAAAGTTTGCAGTAAAACGGTAAACTTAGGTTCTGCTGCAAATTCAAACTTATTTAATAACTGCAGAAACATTTTAGAAGAAGAATATTCAACGCATTATGTTTCTCATTGTATGATGGAACCTCATATAACTATAACCTATTTTGATAATTTCCGGAGATTGGTTATAATAACAGCAACTCAAGCGCCATTTCATGTACGTCGAGTTATAAGCGAAATATTAGGAATCCCTATAAAAAATATACGTGTAATAAAACCTAAGACAGGCGGTGCATTCGGAGGAAAACAGGATCTTGTTCTGGAACCCATTTGTTCGTTATTAACATTGCGTACAGGTCTTCCTGTAAGGTTAGCATATTCAAGAAAAGAACAATTTATTTCTGCGAGAACAAGGCATCCTGAAAAAATATATATAAAATCAGGATTTGACTATTCAGGAATTATTTCTGATATTGAAATGAAGATAATTTTAAATTCAGGAGCTTATGGCAATCATACTTTTACCGTAGGATGTAATTCAGGCAGCAAAACTCTTCCAATGTTTAACAAAATAAAAAACATAAGATTTGATATGACCGGAGTTTATACAAATATGCCTGTAGCCGGGGCTTTCAGGGGTTATGGCGCTGTTCAAGGTTTTTTTGCTTTCGGAACACACATTGATCAGATTGCAAACAAACTCGGAATTGATGTAATTGAACTATACAAAAAACAGCTTATTTCAAAAGGCGAATCTGCCGAATTATTAAAACATATAAGCGAAGGAAAACAGCAGGACGATTACAATGTTGACAGCTGCATTTTAATTGATTGTATAAATACGGGCATTAAAGAAATTGATTGGTATAATAAACTAAAACATAAAGATATGCGGTCAACCAAAACTTTAAAACGAGGATTAGGTATGGCTGTTATGATGCAGGGTTCTTCAATACCTTATATTGATATGTCATCTGCTGTAATAAAAATGAACGAGGACGGTTCTTTCAATATTCTATGCGGAGCTTCTGATTTAGGATGCGGAAGCGATACAGTAATTTCACAAATAGCAGCAGAAACATTATCGTGTTCCGCCGACGATATAATTATTTATTCTTCTGACACGGACATGACAACTTATGATTCCGGAGCATTCGCATCATCCACAACTTATTTATCTGGAAACGCCGTAAAAAAAACTGCCGAATCTATAAAAATCCAAATATTAAATACAGCTTCGGAAATGATGTGCGAACCAGTAAGTAATTTCTACATATCAAATTCCCAGGTTGTTTCCAGGATCTCTCAAAAAAAAGTTTCCTACAAAGATGTTGGTTATTATTCGTTTTACACAGGAAATCTTAAACAAATATGCGCTTCAGAATCTTTTATGTCAAAAAAATCTCCGCCGCCGTTTTCAGTTCATTTCAGTGAAATAGAGGTTGATATTGAAACAGGCAAAATAAATGTTTTAGAATACGTTACTGTAACAGATTGCGGAACTGTCATTAATCCTAAGCTTGCAGAATGTCAGATTGAAGGTTCTGTTATAATAGGATTGGGATTCACATTGACAGAAGAATACATATTCGATAAATCAGGAAAAGTTTTAAATCCTAATCTTGGCAACTATAAAATATTTACATCTATGGATATCCCAAAATTAAAAAATATTATTCTTAACAGTTATGAAGATACAGGTCCTTTCGGAGCAAAAAGTATAGGGGAAGTAGCAGTAAACGGTCCTGCTCCGGTTATATCAAACGCAATATTCAATGCAACAGGAATAAGATTATATGATACTCCGTTCACTTCGGAAAAAGTTTTTTTTCATTTAAAAAATAAAGGCAGAACAGAATTATTATGATAAGAATACTTGTTGTTGACGATAATAAAAGCATCTGCGAAATATTAACTGAAACTTTTACTGATAAAGGGTATAAAACAGAATCCGCAGATTCAGGAGAACATGCTGTAGAATTTTTAAAATCAGGTGATTTTGATATTGTAGTTACAGATTTGAAAATGAGCGGAGTATCAGGCCTTGATCTGTTAAAATATATAAAACTCAATTATCCTGATATTGAAGTTATAATTATCACAGCATTCGGAACAATTGATTCTGCTGTAGAAGCTATGCGGTGCGGCGCTTATGATTTCATTTTGAAACCCTTTAAAATTGACGAAATAGAAAAAAAAATCGAGAATATAGTCAAACAAATAAAATTGACTCTTAACAATGAATACCTAACTAAAGAAATAGAGAATATTTTCGATTACAAACATATTATAGGACACTCAAAAGGAATTAAAAAAGTCCTTACAGACATTGAAAAAGTTTCCGGAGTCAATTCTACAGTTTTAATTTCCGGTGAAACTGGAACAGGGAAAGAATTGGTCGCAAGATACATTCATTACAACAGCCAGAGAAAAAATAATACATTTATCAAAGTGAACTGCGCAGCGCTTCCAACTGAGCTGATTGAATCAGAATTATTCGGTCATATAAAAGGCGCTTTCACATCAGCGTATAAGGACAGGGCAGGAAGATTTGAACTTGCTGATAAAGGCACTTTATTCATAGATGAAATAAGTGAAATTCCTTTGGTAACACAAATGAAATTGTTAAGAGTGCTGCAGGAGCGCGAGTTTGAAAGAGTGGGAAGTTCTGAAACTATTAAAACAGATACAAGAATAATAACTTCAACAAACCGTAATCTTGAAGATATGGTTAAACAAAATATGTTCCGGCAGGATTTATTCTATAGGCTAAATGTTTTTCCGATTACAGTTCCTCCGCTTCGCGAAAGAAAAGACGATATTCCCGAACTCATCAGATATTTTATAAACAAATATGTTAATCTTACAGGCAAAAAAATAAACAAAATCGAAAACCAGGTGATAGACATATTGACAGATTACGACTGGCCCGGAAACATACGCGAACTTGAAAATATAATTGAACGAATGATAGTAATTTCCGGTTCAGACGGTATTATAAACGTAAAAAATATTCCTTCTGAAATCAAAAAAAAATCGGTTAATATAAACCTGGTTAATTTCAACACCACTATATCATTAAAAACCTTGAAACTTCCTGAACTGATTTCAGAAATCGAAATTAAGCTTATACAGGAACAACTGAAAAAATTCAACAATAACCAAAGTAAAACAGCAGAATCCATAGGTATAAGCAGAACTGATTTGCAGTATAAACTAAAAAAATACGGATTGCTGTCAAAAAAATCAGCAAAAGACTTTTAGAGTTTTAAAATCAATTTACCACTTTAAAAATAAATCCTGAACTATAAGCTGTCATTTCCGGAGCATACATTGATTGAAGTGTTGCTGAACCGGAACGGTAAACACCTGTTTTTGTCGGTTTTAACCTGTATTTAATCATATATTCGCCGTGAGGGAGCCAACTGATAAACATATTAGTCAATGAATCGCGCGGTTCTTCATAATACGAAAGAGGATTCCATTTCCATCCGCTCACCAAAGTTTCAGCTTCAAACCCTGCGGGTTTAGGATCCTTCAAATGCATATATTCAAACTGGCTTCGCGTGTTAATTTTCAATTGAACTTCAACCTGATCTCCCACTTTAATTTCATCTCCTGATTTTAAAGGTATCAAATGATATTTTCCATCATTTTGTTTTCCGCGAACATAATAAATTCTTTCTATATTTAATAATCCATTGTTTGACGGTTCCTGAATTTTATCTGTAGAATATATCATTGTCAACGAAGCAAATGCAGTTCCTTTTCCTGTTTTATGTATTTTAATTTCCGGTTTTAATTCTGAAGCGGTTTTTCCAGTTTGATATATTCGGACAGGTTTTTCAAGAAAATCGTAAGGTTCAAGAGTAACATTATGTGTTGAATCGCCCCATACAATTTTATAATTTTCTTCAGTATTCAATGCTCCAGATTTTTGTAAAAAATCAAGCAAAGCAAATATAGCTGCAGCAGAAGCTTTAGTTGATTTCCAGACATTGCCTTTTCTATTAAATAAAATCCATTGAACCATTCCCGGAATACGTTTATCATCAGGTTTTAATTCCTGAAGAGTTTTTAAAAAAAACGCGTGTTTTTCAAGCGAATCAGAATACCATACCCACGAATATTTTTCAGGAGTCCAGTAAAAACCTGTTATTTCATCCTCTCTCCCTCCATCAAGAGCAATCTCAAGAATTTCAAACGCTTTCTTACGTTCTCCGAGATTG
>JAGOBX010000127.1 GCA_017999075.1 Candidatus Babelota bacterium
TTTTCGGAAAACAAGTATGGTTAAGCGTAATGTCGCAATATTCGCCAAAATTTAAAGCTTTTAATTTTCCAGAAATAAACAGGCAATTAAAAAACAAAGAATATTATGAGATAGAGGAATTGATATTAGAACTTGATCTGGAAAATGTTTTTTTACAGGAACTCTCAAGTCAAAAAATTTTTTTCCCTGATTTTTCTAAAGATATTCCGTTTGCAGCAAACAATAAAACGATCTGATATCCCTGTTTAAAATTTTCTTATTTTTCAAACAATTTTATCTTGCGCAATTCCTAATAATAATATATATTAAATAAAAAATTTAACCCAAATAATACATTTTAATTATTTTTTATATTATTTTGGGGTATATTATCAAAATTAGTAATATTTTCTTGTTTTGTAAATAATTAAAGGGGGATTTATAAATGATTTTAGAATTTTATAAACCGCAAAGTATCGAAGAGGCGGTTAAATTTAAAAACAGTTCAAATCAAAAAAATTATTTTATTGGCGGCGGTACAGAACTAAATTCATTAATTTTTAGAAATTCAGATTTTAATGTGATAAGTATTGAAAATCTCGGTTTTGATAAATTAATAGCAAAAAATGATTATATAGAAATAGGATCTTCTGTAACAATCCAAAATTTAATTGAATCAGAAATTTCCCCTCTTTTGCTAAAATCTGCAGCAAAACAAATTGTAAACAGAAACATAAGAAATATCGCAACTATAGGCGGAAACATAGGTTCAAACAAATCATGTTCAAATCTACTGCCTGGATTGATATGTCTTGACGCAAATTTAACTATTGCAACCGCTTCAGGAAAATCTGATATTCCAGTTTTAGAATATATTTCTAAAGAAATAAACGATTTAATAATAAAAATTAATGTTCCGAAAAAAAATTTAAATCGTAAATTCGCTTTAAAAAATTATACTAGAAATTCTACAGATATATCCATTATAACTTCTTCAGTATCTTTATTTTTAAAAAATGAAGTTATAGAATCTCCTATCATAGCTGTCGGCGGGGTGGGAAAGCATATAATACGATTAACTTCTATCGAAAATTTAATTTCACAAAAAAAATTGCCGGAAAAATCTGAAATTGAAAATGAAATAAAAAAATGTATAAATCCAATATCGGATTTTAGGGGAAGTTCTGAATTTAAAAAACATATCGCTGCTGTTTTTACAGCAGATTGTTTATATAAATCAATTCAATAAAAAACAGATAAAAAGAATTAAGGAGGATTATAAAATAAATGAAAATTAAAGTGATGCTAAATGGATCTCCAAAACAATTTTACACTGAACCAGGAGAAAAAGTCAGAGATCTTCTTCATCGTGAAGGAATATTGTCGGTAAGAAACGGATGCGACGGAGAAGGTTCATGTGGAAATTGTTCGATAATCTTGAATGGTAAAGTCGTAAATTCATGTTTACTTGTTGCTCCGCAAATAGACGGAAAAGAAATTATTACTGTTGATTATTTTTCAAAAAACAGAGAATTGACTGCAATACAAACAGCTTTTATAGATTCAGGGATAGTTCAATGCGGATACTGCACTCCTGCAATGGTTCTTGCTATACATAACCTTTTTGAAAAATTTGATAATCCGGACAAAACTCAAATTAAAGATGCCTTGTCCGGTATTTTCTGCAGATGTACCGGATATGAACAAATATTCGATGCTGTAAACTTGGCAGCAAAATTAAGAAAAGACAAAAACTTCAAATGTAAAATAGCGCCTGATTTCAGAGATGATTTGAGAGTAGTCGGAAAAGCAAAAAGAAAAGTTGACGGAGCAAAACTCGCGCGCGGAGAAAAAGCATACGTAGAAGATATGGTGGATCAAGGCGCATGTTATTTAAAAATGATGAGGAGTCCTCATGCTCATGCATATATAAAAAATATTGATACAAGCGAAGCTGAAAAAATTCCCGGAGTGGTTTATATTTTAACTCACAAAAATTGTCCCGATATTTATTATAACCAGGCGGGTCAGGGATACCCGGAACCTTCTCCTTACGACAGAAAACTTATCAGTGAAAAAGTCAGGCATGTAGGCGACAGGGTTGCAGCGATTGTAGCAGAATCTATGGAAATCGCAGAAGAAGCAGCAAAAAAAATTAAAGTCGAATACGATGTTTTAAAACCTGTATTGTCCATTGATGAAGCTGCTTCTGAAAATGCACCTATCGTTCACAACAGTATTCTTGAATATGTCGTCGGCGCGCCTGATAATATTGATGAAGACAATAAAAAAGCTATTGCAAAAGACGGAAAAATTATTTACCAGTTCCCTATTCACGCAAATCCAAGAAAAAATATTGCCGCAGGAGTGGAAGGCGGAATAGGAGATATAGACAAAGGTTTTGCAGAAGCAGATGTAATCCTTGAAAGAGAATACGAATCAAAACAAGTTCAATGTACTCCTGTTGAACCTCATGTAGTATATACAAAGATGGATGGAGACCGCTTAGTTATTCATGCATCAACCCAAGTTCCATGGCATTTACGCAGGATAGTTGCAAGAATTTTAAATGTCAGCGAAAACAAAATCAGAGTAATAAAAGAACGTGTAGGCGGAGGATTTGGTGCAAAACAGGACATAGTTCTGGAAGAAGTTCCTGCATACTTAACCTGGATAACTGGAAGGAGTATTTTTCAAAGATTTACACGCGAAGAAGAATTTATAGCATCACGAACCAGACATGTTATGAAAATAAAAGTCAAACTGGGGGCAAAAAAAGACGGACAGTTAACAGCAGTTTATATGGATTTAAAAGCTAATACCGGCCCTTATGGTTCACATTGTTTAACGGTTCCAATGAATGCATGTTCAAAGTCTCTTCCATTATTTTTATGCGATAACGTAAGATTTAAAGTAACTACCTATTATTCAAATATTCCTCCAACAGGCGCATATCAGGGATATGGAGCTCCTCAAGGTTCTTTTGCACTTCAGACTGCTGCGGCAGAACTGTCAAATCAACTCGGACTAAATTATCTTGATTTCATTGAAAAAAACAGAGTCGGCGACGGAGTAATGTTAGAAATATTAAAATGTCTGGGTGAGGGAAGAGAAGGTATTCCTCAGCGAGTATCAAGCTGCGGGCTTGAACCAGCATTAAAAAAAGGATCAGAAATGATAAACTGGAGAAAAAAAGAAACAAGCAATGATCCTGACATAAAAATAGGAAAAGGCGTTGTAATTATCCAGCAAGGATCTGGCCTTCCTGGTCTTGATGCGGCAAATGCAGAAGTTAAAATGCTTGGTGATGGAAGCTTTATGTTATTAATAGGCGGCACAGATTTAGGAACAGGACTTGACACAGTTGCTGTAAAAATGGCAGCAGAATGCTTATGCGTTGATATGGATAAAATCGATATTATAGCAGCCGACACCGATGTTACTCCTTTTGACGTAGGAGCATACGCATCAAGCGGAACTTATTTTTCAGGCGGAGCAGCATTAAATGCAGCAGAAAAAATGAAAGAAAAAATTATTGAAGTAGCTTCTGAAATTCTTAAAGAAAACAAATCAAAAATTAAACTTATTTATCCCGGAACTGCTCAAGGTGAAAACGGTTCTGTGTCATTTGCCAAAATAGCCGAATATACAACTACAGGCACAGGCCCTGGACAACTTATCTCCACTGCTTGTTTTACTACTGACAAAGCGTCTATTCCTTACGGAGCGCATTTTTGTCAAGTAGCTGTAAATATAAGAACAGGGGAAATTAAAATCCAAAAATATTATGCATTGCAGGATTGCGGCACACCTGTAAATCCAGAACTTGCACTCGGCCAAATTTATGGTGGCGCATTAAAAACAATAGGCCATTCTCTTTACGAAGAAATGATATTAGATAAAAACGGAACTTGTTTAAATCCAAACTTTCTTGATTATAAAGTTCCTATGATTAATGATCTTCCTGAAGATTTTAAAGCAGAACTTGTTTATACAAATGATCCTTTTGGCCCATACGGAGCAAAATCAGTATCAGAAATTGCGTGCAACGGAGCAGCCCCTGCTATATCCATAGCAATTTTTGATGCAGCAGGAATATGGATGCGAAAATGGCCGTTTACTCCAGAATCAATTTTAAAAGAATTAAAAAAATTATAAATTTACTTTTAATATATTCCGGTTTAATTTATTTATTGAATTAAACCGGAAATACAACGATTTATATTATGAAAAAAATATTTTTTTTTGCAATTTTATTTTTTCTTCATATAAATATAAATGCAAAAACAATTTATGTTTACAAATTCGGGGATAATTCCGATACTTTATCAGGAATTAAAGAAACTTCATTCAGCAATATTCAATCTGCTATTAATTCATCAGAAACAGGCGATACTATTTTTATCTTTGGAATTACTGAATTCTGGTACACTAAAACATTAAACATTACTAAATCAGGAATAAGTATAATTGGTGAGGATTCTGCAAATGTAAATATTTATTATGATATTCCCAATACTACGGTTATAACCATCTTGGCAGATTCTGTTACTATAAAGAATGTTTCTGTTCAAAATGGACAATTCGGTCAAAATAATATCAAAATATCAAATTGTAAAAATATTTTAATTGAAAACTGTTATTTAAATTCATCATTTTTCTACGGAGGAGTTTTAATTGAAAATTCTTCAAATATCAAATTAAAAAATAACCTTATAATAAATGTTGGCGATTATGGTATAAGTATTTTAAATTCGGAAACAACTGATATATCATTAAATAAAATTTATACTAATATATATGCAGTTTATTTAGAAAATTCAACAGATAATCGAATATATAATAATATTTTTAAATATAATAATTCAACTGGAATTGTAATTAAAAATTCTTCCGATAATTTTTTTATAAACAATTCTCTTGAGTCTAACGGCGGTATCGGAATTTCATTATTAAATAATTCTTTAAACAACATAATATATAACAACTTAATTACCTATTCTCTAAACAAACCCATATCCATAGAATCAGGTTGTACTAATAATTCTATTAAATATAATAATATGTTTAAAAACAAATATGGATTTACTGATGATATTCAGGCTCAATTTTCTGTATTGTCAAATGCAGATGATATGAAACCTAATTCTGATTCAATGCTTAATGGTTTTACCGGGTTAAGCAATGAAACCGGAATTTGTCCTGACATAGATATAAATTATGACTATATTTCAGATAATTCAAAACAAATATATAATATAGGATATTACGGTTTTATAAATCCTTTCGAAATTCCTGTAAATTCAATTCCTTCATGTTCTTCTTTAACGGTTTCTACATCTAAATCTTATTTTGTAAATGATAAAATATTTATTTATGACACTCAACCTGCATTCACCTGGCATTTCACTGACGCTGACAACGATACTCAAACAGATTTTCATTTTCAAATTAGCAGATTTTCAGATTTCAGCGTGATAGAACACCAAATACAAAAAATAGGTTATGGAACATTTTCCTATACTTTACCTGAAACTTGCGCATTAAATATTAATGGTGACTATTATTTCAGATTACGCGTCAATGACAACAGTTATAACCCAGAACGGACATGGAGTCCTTACGCTTCAGGAACGTTTTCTTTTATTTTAAATACACCCCCTTATGTTTCTATATTAAATGAAGATACTTTTACTTTTATTCAGCAGGGTTTTTCCTTAACATCGTTATGTTCCGATTCTGAATATAATATTGCTTCAATAAAATGGCAATGTCTTAATAACAGTTCTGTTCAAATATTGAATTCAACTTCAAATTATGCAACAATAAATTTTAATAACATTTCAGGAAGATTTATTTTCCAATGTAAAGTAACAGATATTTATGGAGAATACAATATTGACACCACAGTAGTAATTTATTCACCTGAATTAAATTATATTTTACCAAACGATACTTATATTTTAACTGATACAACAACTTCATCTGCTTTTACTAAAACATTCATAAATTATAATATTACAGATACTGTAACATTGGATTTAAAAGTTTACAATGCCGGAACTCATAATGGAAACTGGAAAATCAAAATAAAACAAAATGAATCAGGAGGATATTTTGTATTAAAAAAACCTGATAATATTCAACAATATAATAAAGGGAATGATTATCTGACAGGTTTTGAAAATAGTTTTTTCACTATATTTGATTTTGAATATTACGATAAAAACGGAATTTCTTCAAATATACGTAATTCCAATTTATCAGGAATCGAACTTATTTACGAGTATAACGATACTTTTTCGAATTCTCTTTCTAATTCAAACTTATCTTTTTTTTATTTTGATGAAACAGATTCAAAATGGATACCTGAACAGAATTATCTTCTCGATTTAAATGAAAAAATCATAAAATTAACTCCTTCTCATTTTTCTGTACGCGGAATTTTTTCACGAAATCTTTTTTCTCCACCAATTAATATTCTGCCGGAAATAATAGTTTATCCTAATCCTTTCATTCCAAATGACGGAAATTATCAAACAGGTAAAAAATACGACGGTTCACTTGGAACAGGAGTTTATTTTGGAGGGCTTCCTGATAATACCGAAATTGAAATTTACACAGTATCAGGTTCCCTTATATTTCAAACAAAATATGTCACAGGAAACAATGGTTACTATCAATGGAATGTAAAAAATAACTCTGGTATAGAAATCGCTTCAGGAGTATATATTGTTTTATTTAAATATAACGTCGGTAAAACAGTAAAAAAACTTGCTATAATAAAATAAAAAACAATAAAATAAATAAAATTTATTTTATTGTTTTTATGTATTCATCCATATATTTTGCAGCATTTAAACCTGCTCCCATAGCAAGAATTACAGTTGCTGCTCCTGTTACAATATCTCCGCCAGCGAATACTCCTGGTTTTGATGTTTTTCCTGTTGTTTCATCAGCTATTATATAACCCCATTTATTCGTTTTTATGTCAGGCTGGTTTTCAACAGCTATAGGATTAGAAGATTGCCCTATTGCTATTATCGCAGTGTCAATATTCATAAAAAAATTAGAATTTGGAATTTCTACTGGTTTTCTTCTTCCTGAAGAATCAGGTTCACCCAATTCCATCCTTATACATTCAACTCCCTTCACTCTATCTTCAGAATCACCTGTTAATTTAAGTGGATTAGTCAAATAATTAAATATAATTCCTTCTTCTTCTGCATGTTTTACTTCTTCAGCTCTCGCAGGCATTTCATTTTTTGAACGGCGGTAAACACAATATACATTTTCAGCTCCAAGTCGTTTAGCGCATCTGCATGCATCCATAGCGACATTCCCGCCCCCAAAAACTACCACGTTTTTTCCTACACCTATAGGAGTATCATATTCAGGAAACTTATAACTTTTCATTAAATTAACCCTGGTTAAAAATTCATTAGCTGAATATACTCCTATTAAATTTTCTCCCGGTATATTTAAAAATTTAGGTAGTCCTGCGCCATTAGCCATAAATACCGCTTTAAATCCTGAATCAAATAATTCGTCTATCGTATAAATTTTTCCAATAACATAATTGCATTTTATTTTAACACCTAATTTAGAAATATAATCACATTCTTTTTCTACAATTTTTTTAGGAAGCCGGAATTCAGGAATACCGTAAGTCAACACTCCGCCAGGTTTGTTCAAAGCTTCAAAAACAGTTACAGAATAACCCATCTGTGCAAGATTGCTTGCAGCAGTCAATCCTCCAGGACCAGAACCTATTACCGCAACATTAATATCATTTTTTGTTATATCAGGTATAAAAACTGTTTTTTCATTATCAGCCGCAAACCTTTCAAGCCTGCCTATAGAAACAGCTTCTCCCTTTTTCCCTAATACACATTCTCCTTCACATTGACTTTCCTGAGGGCAGACTCTACCGCATACTGCAGGCAGAGAATTCGTTTCTTTTATTTTTTTTGCGGCGGCATCATATTTTTTTTCACAAATTAGTTTTATGAATTCAGGTATCTGGACTTTTACCGGACATCCTTCAACACATTTAGGTTTCTTGCATTGAAGACATCTCGCAGCTTCTGCCAAAGCTTGTTCTTCAGTAAATCCAAGCTCTACTTCTCCAAAATTTTTTACTCTAATTTCCGGTTTCTGAACCGGCATCTCAATTTTACTTTTCTTAATCATAAATTCATCTCTGCCTTTTTGATGAAATTTTTTATAAAACTTTTTTATTTTGAAAAATTATTGAATTAATTATTTCTTTTTTTATTTCACTGTCAATGAATATTGATTTCTGATTTTTAAAAATTTCAAGATTTTCATTACCAAATTTTGATATATTAAATTTTCCCAATAAATTATTGTCCGAAAAAATTCTACAGACCAAGTTCCAATAACTTTCAGGAGAACCTATATCTGACCATAAATTATCACCCAAAAAAAAACCTTTAATTTTTTTATTATTATCTGATTTAATTATTTCTTTATATAAATCTATAATATTAAAATAAATTTTTTCAGGCAATTGTTCGTATATTTCTTTTGAAATAACTGATATTCCGCTGAAAGTATATCCGATTTTAGACTGAGAATTAAATTCAATGATATTGCTTTCCTCATCTATTAAAACTCCATCCGTTTCTTTATTTTTTACTAAAGCAAGAGTAGCCCAATTTTTTCGGCTACTATGATATTCTATTAAAATATTTAAATCAATATCAGATATAATATCTGCATTATATACAAC
>JAGOBX010000128.1 GCA_017999075.1 Candidatus Babelota bacterium
AGGCATATATTTTATTACCGGCACCGCTTAAATTTTTAAATTAATTTTATTCTGGTTATAGGCCAGTATATTATTAAAGGTTTGCCTTTTATTAAATTGTATGGAACGTATCCCCAAAACCTTGAATCACTGCTGTTATCGCGGTTATCCCCCATAGCAAAATAACAGTTTTCAGGCATAACATATTTTGATACAGGTTTTCCGTCAAGCCTTATATCTTCAATTATGAATTTAGCATTCTTTTTAAAATGCCTGTATTCATCTTCAAATACTGCAATTTGCTTTAATTCAAGCGAATCAACAGGAAAATCCCCGTGAATCAATTCTATTTTTTCTTTTAGAATATTGTCGTAATAAAATTTTATTTTATATTCGAATTTGATCTTTTTATATTTGAAATAATTTTCAAGACAGAATAATTCGTAAAAATTAAGTTTGTTGATTTCAATTTCATCATTTTGTTTCGGCACTCTAACAGGACCAAAAAAATCGCGTTCTCTGAGAAGATTGTTTTCAGAATGAATGGCTTCTTGTAAATTTTCTTTTTTTCCATTAATATATGTTTCTTTATTTATAATCTGTATTGTGTCCCCGGGAAGACCTATAGCACGCTTTATAAAATCACGTGGTCTGTAATATTTGAAAATATCTGTAATTCCGTCATATTTAGTGTTTAAAAATATAGGAGTTAAAATGATATTTTTATAGTTGTTGGATGTATCAGGATAATCTGAATCATGAGGATATTTGAATACAATAATATCGTTTCTTTCAATATCAGTAAGTTTATAAATAAACCGATTAACCAAAATATGGTCTTTAATAAGAAGAGTTGCTTCCATAGAAGAAGATGGAATATAAAATGCCTGTATGATTGTTTCTTTTATAATAAGAGCCATAATTCCTGCTACAAATATAGTTTCAATCCAGTCGCGTAAAATCGATTTTTCTTTTTTGGGTTTGCGCAGCCAATTATAAAATTTTTCCCAAACAGATTTTTTTTCAGTATCGCAACAAACATTATTATTTTTCAAAATTAGTCCCTCTTTTTTAT
The DNA here is from genome assembly GCA_017999075.1 of Candidatus Babelota bacterium. Taxonomy (GTDB): domain Bacteria; phylum JAGOBX01; class JAGOBX01; order JAGOBX01; family JAGOBX01; genus JAGOBX01. The sequence goes on from JAGOBX010000128.1 coordinate 1,055, forward strand.
TCGATATTTAAAGTAAATATAAAATGTTTATTATCCCTCAGAATATCGAGGGTAATATATTTTTCATTTTTCATATTATCCCATAATTTAACGCCTTTTTCGACGCTGTCAACAGGTCTGCCGTTTATTGAAGTTATTACATCGTTTATTTTAATTCCGAAATACCTTGAAATTACACTGTTTTCAGCAATTTGATTAAAACGTATTCCAATCATTTTTTTATCGACAAAATATGGAACAATATTAGTTGTAGTTAAAATTTTTTCAAGTTCTTTATAAAGAAAAGTATCTATTTCATCCCGTGTTAAATTTATGGTATGGGATTTTACTGAATTGTCAGGAGAACCATAACCTTTAGATTGAGGAATTTCTATTTTTTGATTTGGTCCTGTTTTATATTCAGGACGCTTGAATGCTTCTGAATTGGCAGCATTTTTCTTTTTAATTTCACTTCGCATAATAAATTTATTTTTATTGATATCTTCTAATGCGATTTCAAATCTTTTAATCTCGATTATTTTCATATTATCAATATAATCGCCTGTTTTTTTGGAAATTTTTTGTCCTGAAGATTTTTCAAGTATTATAGCAGACGACTTGGTTCCGTATCCGGAAATTGTTCCTAACAATTCGTAATTTGAGTTATTGAATTCAATAGAACTGATTTTTTCAGACTGTTTTCCTGAATCAGGTTTACTTAATTCTATTCCGAATATTTTTGACCATATTTCTATTGAAGGATCTGATGGCCTGGTATTTAATATAAATGAACCTGAATCGGATTTGTTGAAGTAAGGAACTTCTTTATTTTCTGAATTTTTTTCAGTGAAATAAATAATAATATTAAATAATATTGCGAAAATTATTAAAGATAATCCGGCATTTAAATGATTAATTTTTGTTTTCATAATTAAGTTCCGCATCGCTGACTTTAATATATAAAGGCATTAAACTGAAAGCATCTGAAAAATCACAGCTCTCAATTTTTTTTTTAATTGAATTTACAAGTATTCCGCAGTTTTTTTCGGTTAATTCAAAATAAGATATATTTGCATAATTCTGCGAGTTTTCCAATTTTTTGATTTCTTTAACGCAATTTATATGACAGGATAAATAATTATTCTTACATGAAATAATATTTTTCAGTTTTTCTGTTTCAATAATGAAATTTTCTTTTACCGGAGAAAAAAAATTGTTATTTTCAGCCATTAACTCTGAACAGTAAAACATTCCGCCTCCCGAATTAATGATTCCGTATAAATGAATGTTTTTTTTAAAAAAAGATTGATTCATCAATTGTTCTGCGCCGAAATCCAAAGCCAGATTCAAATTATTGAGAGTAATGATTTTTTTATTGAAAACATAAGCAAATGATCTTATTGCGGCGATGGATATTCTTATTCCGGTAAAAGTTCCAGGGCCTTCTGAAACAGCAAAATAATCAATATCCTTTAATTCTAAATTCTCTTTTTTTAAAGTTTCGTCTATAAGGGGCATAAGTTTATAGGAATGCCTGATTTTTCTTTCGTCTTGGTAATATGAAATTCGGTTACCCTTTATAAGAATAACTATACAATTTTCAAAAGATGTATCAAAAAATAATATATTAGAAGTTATCATAAGTTGAATTTTTAGTTTATATCTTGAAATTTATCAGTAAAACGCTTATATCATCATTAAAATCATCTTTATTTTCGTTTACCGCTACAAGATAATTGTACAGCATATTTTTTATATGTTTTACACTTTTGTCAATAAGTTTATCCGAACAAAGAAATTGTCTTATTATTTCCGGTTCCATAATAATTTCATTGTTGCCATCATTATAAGCAATATCAAGAATGCCGTCTGTATAAATTATTAGTTTATCTTCTGTTCCTAATTTTATTGTTTTATCGGCATATTCTGCATCATAACTTAATCCAAGAGGCAGTCCGAACGATTCAATTATATTAATTTTATTTTCTGATTTGTCATAAAAAAAAGGAAAAGGGTTTCCTGCCGAAGAATAAATCAATTCTTTAGTGATTGAATGATAAAAACCGATAAACATGGTTTGATAAAATAATTCAATGTTTTTTAATGAGTCTATATAAAAGTTATTTAATAATTTTAAAAAATGAGACGGAGAATTATGAGAATAAATGTGTGTGGTAATAAAACTTTTTGTCAATGCGACTTTTAATGAAGTTGATAATCCATGACCTGCAATATCGCCGACTATAAAAGCATATAAATTGTTTTTTAGCGGAATAACATCGATATAATCTCCGCCTAAATTGAAATGAGGGCAAAAAATATAATCCACTTCAAAAAAATTATTTTCAATGTAGGTATTTAAAACCAGGTTATTATGAACATTTCTTGCAAGATCAAGTTCTTTCCAGTATTTTTTATTCAGTTTTTTTAATTTGGCGTTTGATGATTTTAGATCGTTTAAACTTGATTTTAACTTTAACTGGGTTTTTACCCTCATTATAAGTTCAGTTTTGTTGAACGGTTTTACAATATAATCTGATGCACCGCATTCGTAAGCTGTTGAAACAGATTGTTCATCCGCATAATTTGTAACAAATATTACTGCTATGTCTGAAGAAAAATATTCTTTTTTTAAATACCTTGAAATATTATAACCGTTTAATCCGCTTTCAAGACCCACTCCTATAAGGCATAAATCAGGAATATAACCCTTTTTTAATTCCTGAATAAAAATATTCCCGCTTTGAAACATAGAAATGTTTGCTTCTATATCCGATAATGACAGTATCTTGTTTAAAATACTTGAACTTATGTTATCATCATCAATAATAGCCAAAACAAATTTTTCAGAGTTCATATCCACGGTAAACTAATTACAGCAAATTTAATAGCGGTAAATTTCTATCCTGAAATAACACAATTAATAAATTTCAGGATTAAACAATTGCTAAATTTACAATTTTATATTATAATAATAAAATATGTCAAGAAATAAAAACAGGATTTTAGTTTTTAAAGGAATTTTTTTAAGCAGAATTTCCGGTTTTTTGAGGGATTTTGTTATAGCTCATTATTTTGGAGCAAATCATTTTACAGATGCATTTTTAAATGCTTTTTCTATTCCTAATCTGCTTCGCGGAATTTTTGCCGAAGGAAACCTGTCATCTGCTTTTATACCTAATTTTGTAGATGAACACAAAAAAGATAAAGAATTAAGTGACAAACTGTGCAGATATGTTTCAGCATTTCTTTTGTATTCAACATTGACTGTATCTGTTTTGGGAATAATTTTTTCTTATCCTATAGCATCTATGGTTGCATACGGATTTTCAGATGAAACAGCCAAACAGCTTTCAGGTGAATACTTGCGTATAATGTTTCCAGTACTTATTTTTTTAAGTCTGGGCGCGTTATGTATGGGTGTATTAAATTCGTTTCAGCGTTTTTTTATAACTTCATTTGCGCCTACTATAATGAATGTAAGTTTAATAATAGCGGTAATTTATTTCAGCGGAAAGTTAGGAGTATCTGACGGAGAAAAAATGTTTGCGTTATGTTATGGAACTTTATTCGGAGCGGTTTTATATTTAATTTTTTTAGCATACCCTTATTTTAAGGCTGGTTTCAGGTTTGGATTATATTTTAATTTTGGATATAAACCATTTATGAAAACGCTGAAACTTATGCTTCCGGGCATACCGGGACAGGCTTTATATGAATTGAATTTTATGGCAAACAGGTTTATAGCTTCATTTCTTGGCGTGGGAAGTATTTCATATCTTTATTATGCTAACAGACTTTATCAGTTTCCGCTTGCATTATTCGGAATAGGTGTTTCTTCTGTGCTGCTTCCGTCTGCGGCTTCTGCAGTAAACGAATCGAATACCGATAAATTGCTGAACCATTATTACGACAGTTTTAAATTTATGTGTTATTTTATAATTCCTGTCACTGTTTTTTCTGTTATTCTTGACAAAGAAATTATTGATCTGGTTTATCAGAGAAACGGAGAATTTAATTATAAAACTGCTGCAGCATTTAAATATTATATAGTGGGTCTTATGGCCTATGCCGGCGCCAATATTACTAGTCAGATATATTTTTCAATGAAAGATACGTTGTCGCCGGTAAAATATTCTGTAATTAATATGATAATCAATTTAACGCTGAATATTTTAATAGTATTGATTTGGACTGATGAAAATACAAAGTTTGCAGGTTTATCATTGTCAAATTCCATATCAGGATTTATATATTTAGGATTAATAATTTATAATTTGAAAAAAAAAATAAATGAGTTGAAATATTCGTTTATGTTTAATTACGTTTTGAAAATTTTATCAATATCTTTGTTAAGTTCTATAGTTTTATATGTGATTCATTTTTATTCAAAATTTTCTTTTGACACCGGCATTTTAAACAGAATAATGAATTTTTCTGTACCTGCATTTTCAGGGATACTGGCTTATTTTATACTGACAATGATTTTTAAAGTTGAATTATCTCAAAAATTATGGTATCATATTCACACAAAATTTTTAAAATATATTAGGGGTTGAATTAAACGGCTGTTTAAATTTTTAATAGCGGAGATAAAGTATGATTAAAAAAATTTTTATTGCAGCAATTAGTATAATTATATGTTCTGCCGCAGCCTATTCTTTCTCATTTAAAGCAGGCGGTTTTTTCGGCGCACAGCAATCTTATAAAAACAAATATAGCAACGCTCCTATAGGATATATAGAACATACATTATATGCGCAAAACGGTTTTGATATAAGAACTTCATTGGGAATAACTTATCTTGAATCCACAAATTTTGAAAATTCATCTTTATATGGTTATTTTGAAACAGCAGCCAATACTTTTCCTTTGAATACCAACCCTACCGGAGCTGACACATATGGAGTATTCGGACCGTATAATTCTAATTCTAAATTATTATTAGCGCCGTTTAAAATTCAGGCTTCAAAATATTTTAAATTGTCAAAAAAACCAGATTCTCCTGAAATTTCGTTCTTTTCAGGTATTACAATTGTATACTACTTGGAAAAATACGAACAATTTACAGATTCTAATGATGCGTTGAAAACCGCCAAAACATTTATTGATAAAAAATGTGAAGGAATAAATTTTGGTTTAAATTTGGGTACAGGAATAAAACTTTCTAAAAATGTTGCTATTAATACGGAATACAACATTATTAAATCCACCAAATTTCATACAGGACTTAATAATTTTGAATTTTATTTTAGAATAGATATTTAAAAACTTGAAAATTACGATTAAATTTATATATATAATAATTTAACTCTCAGGAGGAAACAGTAATGTTTTCAGTTCAACATGACGTATTGGATAATTTTTTAACGCTTGTTAATATATCAAGCGAATCAGGAGAAGAAGCTGAAATAGTGGAATACCTTATAAAACGGTTAAAATTATATACTAAAAATATTTATCTTGATAAAGGAAATAATTCTTTTCCTAAAGGAGTCGGAAATATTATAGCGAAAATTAAAGGTAATCCGAGATTGCCTTCGATATTATTTTGCGCGCATATGGATACTGTTAAACCTGGAAAAAATATAAATCCCCAGATTTTGAATAACATAATTAAGACTGACGGTAAAACCATACTTGCTGCTGATGATAAAGCCGGAATTGCTGCAATATTAACTTTGCTGAAAGTTATTCATAAAGATAAATTTGATTCATGTCCTATTGAAATTGTTTTTACTGTAGGCGAAGAATCGTGGCTTATGGGTTCAAAAAAACTTTCTTTTGATAAAATCACTTCAAAATATGGGTTTATACTTGACAGCGATGGAGACATCGGCGGAGCTGTAATTAAAGCGCCTTCATATATGTATATGAATATTTCTGTATTAGGAAAAGCTGCGCATGCGGGAATGGATGCTAAAGCAGGAATAAACGCTATTAAAATTGCAGCGGAAGCTGTTTCCAAAATACCGACAGGATATGTAGATAGCGAAACTACTATTAATGTCGGAAAAATAAATGGAGGCATGGCTATTAATATTGTTCCGGAATTATGTAATGTCGAATATGAAATAAGAAGTTATCAGGATAAAAATATAAAAAAATATCAGGCTTTTATAGAATCCGCATTTAAATCTGCAGCAAAAAAATATAAAGGAAACGTTAATATTGAATCTGATTTTCAATTTAAAAAGTTTGAAATTGAACATTCGGCAAAAACTGTAGCGTTATTTAAAAATGCCTGCAAAAGATTGAATTTAGATGTAAAAATGGAAAAATCTTTTGGCGGGAGCGATGCCAATATTTTTAATGAGAAAGGAATAGAAACTTTGAATTTATCTGTAGGATATTCAAAACCTCATACTTCTGAAGAAACCATAAAATTATCTTCTCTGAAGGAAATAGTAGATGTTATTTATACTATTGTTCAATTATCAAGCGAAAACAATTTTTAAAATTGAAAAGGAGTTGAAAAATTGAAAAAAATAAGCGCGCAGATAACCGTAATTTTATTATTTGTTTTAATAATAATATCCGTATGTGAAGCAGCGCCGGTATTATATAATTTACCGGTATTCAATATTGAAACCGAAAAAGATAATATGATTGATTTAAACTCTTATTTTTTGGTAAAACCGGATGAACTTGAAAAAATAGAATTCGGCACTTATGATAAAAAAATAATTTCTGATATAAAATTCGATAAAGATTTATTGAGAATTATTATCTCTGCCGGTGCAGATGCAGGAATAACACGAATTCCATTAATATTAAAAACCAGGACAGGTTCTGACAATTTATCAATGTTTGTCAAAACAGGAAAATCAAAATATCCGCAGACTTTTAAATATTCCGGCTCTAAAGGAATGAAAGTTTCAGTTGCAGGCGATTTCAACGGATGGAATAAAAATTCCAATGTTATGATTGAAAATAATGGAGAATATCAGACTACAATGATATTGAAACCGGGTATATATAAATATAAATTTGTAATTAATGATAATGAATGGATTACTGATTCGGGCAATCCGGTAAAAAGCACTGACGGTTATAATAATAGCGTTATTAATGTTGGTTCAGAAAAAGATATTAAATATAATATTATTGCAGTAAATAAGAATGTTGAAAAAGATAATTCCGTGAAGTTTGAATTTATTGCTGAAATAAATAATTCCGATAAAATAAACTCTGAAATTTATTTTTTAAGCGGAAATAAATTGATTTCTTATAATTCTGATTTTAAGTCTGGAAAAATTGCCGTTGTCGTACCAAAAGAAATTATTGAGTTATCCAATCAAAATGAATTAAATAATGAAATTTATAAAATTACAGCCGTTATAGTAACCGGCACTACTAATTATTTTTGTAAATCTTATGCAATAAATTCTGGAACAGGAACGTTTAATTGGCGCGACGGAATTTTATATTTTGCATTTACAGACAGATTTTATAAATATAATCAGGAATATAATTATAAAGTTGAAGGGAAAAAAAACGAAAGAGATAATTTTCACGGCGGAAATTTTAAAGGATTGACTCAAAAAATAAAAGAAGGATATTTTACGAAACTTGGGATTAATTCAATTTGGATATCGCCTGTTTTTGAAAATCCTGCTGATAAAATTTTTTCGGGGTATCACGGATATTGGCCATTGAATTCGTATAAGAT
>JAGOBX010000129.1 GCA_017999075.1 Candidatus Babelota bacterium
GTCCTATATTATTCCCGATTTTTTCAAGTTTTTTTAAAACATCTTTTTCGGAAACTTCCGCGCATATAGCTCCCATTAAAATCGAACATTTTATCAACGCCGCTGTTTTTTTTAAATGTATCTTGTTTACAACTTCAATTTCATTAATATTTTTATTTTCCAGTATAACATCAAGGGTTTGACCGCCAAGCATTCCTGACACTCCTGAATTATATGCCAGCACTTCAATCAGTTTCGAACTTAATTTTACGTCTGAATATTTTGATATGACATAAAAAGCTAATGTAAGCAGACCATCTCCTGCAAGAACAGCTATGTTTTCCCCGAATTTTTTATGATTTGTAAGCTTCCCCCGCCTGTAATCATCATTATCCATACACGGCAAATCATCATGAATTAATGAATATGTATGTATCATTTCTATTGCGCAGGAAGCAGGCAATGCTTTTTTCAATCCTTTTAATCCGCCAAAAGTTTCCGCTGTCAGCAAAACAAGAAGCGGTCTTAATCTCTTGCCTCCTGCCAACACCGAATATCTCATTGATTCAAATATAATAGAAATATCCTCATTTGAACATTTCAAATATCTGTCTAAATTTTTTTCTATAAGAATTTTACGGCCGGCAAAATAATTTTCAATGGATTGTTTAATCATATTTTCCCTCATTATTTTTCTAACTTTACATCATTCGAATATTTTCTTATTACACGTTTTCTTTTCAAAATATAATTTGAATATAATTTATATTTTCTTGGATTCGGAATAATTACTGCAAGAGTAGCTGCCTGCATTGGACTGAGTTTATCCGCAGAAATTTTAAAATATTTTAAAGACGCTACTTCCGCTCCAAATAATCCGTTGCCCCATTCTATGATATTCAAATATATTTCCAGTATTCTATTTTTACTTAAAAATATTTCAAGCAGTATAGTATAATAAGCTTCAAGAACTTTTCTCAAATAACTTCTACCGGGCCATAAAAATAAATTTTTAGCAAGCTGCTGAGTTATTGTGCTTCCACCGAACTTTACTTTTTTTGATTTTTTATTTTTAGTTACGGCATTTTTAATTCCTTTAATATCAAATCCGAAATGCTCGTAAAAATGAGCATCTTCAGCAGCTATTACGGATTTCACAAGATGAGGAGATATTTTATTCATAGGTTTCCACAAGTGATATATTTTTATCTTCTTTTTATTTTCTGATGATTCATTAATCCTGATTTTCATTAAATTGGTTTTTTTAGGATTAACAAAATTTAAGGATATAACCTGATAAAAAGTAAATAAAATTATAATACTTATAATAATTGACAACCATTTAAATGTTTTAAGTAATACAACCTTGTACTTATTTTTGTTTAATTTACCAGATTTAGCATTTTTTTTTGTTTTATTATCGTTACCCATTTTCTCACAATAAAAATCTTTCCATTCATTTTTTAATGAATATTAAAATGAAAAAAAATAAAAGACAAGAATAATTTATAGGTTACAAAAAATATTAACTTGATTTTATAAAAGTTTTTAATACAATAATTCTTAAAATGAATAATCGTTTGTTATTTAACCTATTTTTAATATTGTTCATTATTTCAAATGCCGAAATTACTTTTTCTTCCGATGAAACAGTCATACATCACAAAACAATTCATTCTTTTAATGTTAATTCATTCATTATTCCAGCAGAAAAAGAATTCAACTCCAATATTGATATTTTTAAAAAAAATATTGTGGGCAGAATATTAAAAATCATACAAAATTCAGACATTGTATCTATACCTTATCTTAACATACTGCCTGCTGTAACCGAACCTTTATTTAATATTCCTAAATATATAAATATCTATAAAGAACTAAAAAATATTAATTTTAACAACATCAAATTAACCGTAATTTTAAAAGAACAATCTGTTCCGGAAAAAAAAATCACATTGAAATTATACAAAAATTTAAATAATGTCATGACTGAAATATATTCTGAAGAATTATCTTCAACTCTGATACATTCAGATTTGGTTTATACTTTAAAATCAGGGATTTTTAAATTCCAATTATTATTCAATGAAATCGTCATAGGCAGTTCAGAAACTTTTGAATTGACAGATTTTGACGACAAAAAAATTAAAATAGAAACTTTTCAGTCAAAATTATTAAAATTAAAATTATTATGCAATGACGGAAAATCTCCTTTAAACGAAGCATCTGTAGCTTTAAAATATAAAACAGGAGGCATTTTCGAAACAGGAAAAACAAATTCTTCAGGAATAATTGTGTGGAACTCTTCAAAAAAAGAGGATTTAAAAATACCTATTTCTGCGGACAATGATTATTTTTTCAATCTTGAAATAATTAATCAGCGTCAGAAAATCAAAACTGAAAAAATCGTTTTTTCCGAAGAAATAATAAAAAAACAAATTCTAAACATAATCACTGACCAACACCCTCGAAACTATTTTTTAGATAAAAAAATAAAATTAAAAGGGAAAATCTCAGGAGATTTTATTGTTAAGAACCTTCCTGTACCTTACATTAAAATAACTTTTTACGAAAAAGAAGTAGGATTTCTGGATTTATACGGCAATGACGCCGGGTTTCTTAAAATAGGCGAATGTAAATCTTTTTCAGACGGTTCATTCGAACTGGAAAATATTGATGTTGACGATGGGCCTAATCAATCTACAAGAGATATAATTGTTTCGGCTGAGCTCGAATCAGATTATTTGATTATGTATAATGCTATGTTAGGCACAAAAACAATTTACAGGTATAAAATAGATTTGCAGGAAAACATTTGGCCTTACAACTCAGAATATGATTTCGGAGAAATAAGTTTAAGTAGTCTGAATTCTGAAAAACCTCTTGCATTATACCAGATAATGCAAAACCAGCTGATTAATTTTAAAAATGAAAATCCAATTTTTAACAGAACAATTTTTACCGTGTACCCTGCAACTAAAATATATATGGATGTAAGCGAAGACATTAAATATTTCTATAGCGATAATATTTTAAAAATTACAAAAAAAGGCGGCGATTATATTTTAAAATACGGATTAACTTCCGACAATATAAATGATTTGCTTAAAGAAGCCGCTAATTCAAAAAATCAAAAATGATTATATATTTACTTTATGCGTTATATTCATTCTTTTTAATATTTCTGCTTGTTTCATCCGTTCTGCAAATAAAAAAATATTTTAATTCTACGATCGACGGGTTTATTCATTATGAAAATTCATTAAAAACCATAATTATCCCTCATTCTCTGATTTTACTTATTTCCTTAATAACATTTTTTGTTTATCTCATAATTTACAATGACCAGACTATTACAATAAAAAGTTTTGGAACAAGCATGATTTTTATTTGTTTTGCTTCAGCAATAAATTTGGTCATATATTATTTTCTTTATTATTTTCTTCATAAAAAACTTAAAAACGAAGGATATATCACTATGATCGAACTCGAAGAATCTGAAATTGAACCGAGATATATAAACGAACTTTTAAAAAAAGAGTATTTTAATATTGTCAGAAATAATTTAGGCTTACTGTTTATTATATATTTGTTTTTTTTCATATTTCCGACTTCTCTAATCGAAGAATCAAAACCAATAATTAAATCCGATGATAAACAGATTGAAGGAAGAAGCATTGTAAAGGATGCTCAGTTTTATGCAGGACAAAACTGGTTCTACAAACTTGTAGAAGTAAGAAAAAAATACATTGAAAAACACGGTATTGCAAAATATAAACAGGTGTTCGGAGAAAAAATGGCGCCTATAGAAAGCGACATAAGAGAATTCGAATTAAAACAGGAAACTTTAAAATTTGAAAAAGAAAACATTGAAAAAGCCAAGGAGCGTATACTATTTTCAACTTATGACCGATTATCAGACACTGCTTTACTTGATAAAAAATTTTCAAACCAGCGATGACCATGCTAAGGAATTATTACAAAAAATTCTTACCGACAAAAATATTATTCATAATATTCTGTGTTTAATATTTTTTTGCAAAAACACCAATATTCTGAATTTTTCAAAAGAATTATATGATTTACATAAAGATAATTTATTAAGAAATCTTTATATTATAGGAGAATTAAAAAAAATTTCAAAAAAATGCAATGAATTCAATATAGAAAATCCAGTATTATTAAAAGGCGCATCTTATCTTTTTAAACTTTATAATGCGGATTACGGATACAGGATTCTAAGCGATATTGATCTGCTAGCATTGAACCAACATCATAAAACCGAATTGATAAAAATTCTTAAAACAATCGGATATGGATTCGGTTCAAAATATCAGGAAACCCTAACTAACGGAATAATTAAAATAGATATTCATGACGAATTATTAAATTCAAACAGAATCGAATGGAGAAAATCGCTTTTTTCAAATATAACAATAAACAAACATATACTTTCAAAATGTTATGAAAATCAATACTTTAATTTTTTAACCGATGACATTGATTTTATTTATTGTTTATTTCATTCTGCAATTCATCACGGATTCAACAACATAAAATGGTCAGTTGACGCATATTTATTTATTGAAATGAATCTGGTCAAACCCGATTCAATTTTTAAAACAATTGAATCATTAAATTTAATAAATGAATTCAGATTCATCTTAACCTGTTTCAATATTGATTTCAAGTTAAGCGAAGACTGGATAAAAATATTCAACCTTCCTTATAAAAATAAAATAGTTTCGAAGCTTAAATCGGCTAAAACCAACAAAATAAAATATTCTCAATATATTTTTAATTTTTTGCTGATGAAAAAAAAAGAACGTTTAAAATATATTGTTTTTTTGATTTTTCCGTCAAAAAAAATACTTAAATTAAAATATTCCGAAAATGACAATATATTAAATCTTTATTTAAAACATTTAATTGAAATTATCAAGTCGGCTGTACGAACTATTATTTCAAAACGATAATTTTATCACAAAATATATTTGCTTAAATCAACATCTTCAACAAGATTTTTAAGTTTCTCAGACACAAATTTTTCATCAATTTTAACTGTCTTATTTGCGTATTTATCACAATTAAAAGAAATATCTTCAATAAGTTTTTCCATTATAGCATAGAGTCTACGCGCGCCTATATTATCATTTTTCTTATTTACATTATCACAGTATTCAGCAATTTTTGATACTCCGCAATCTTCAAAATCAATATTGATTTTTTCAACTTTTAACAATGATGTATATTGTTTTATTAATGAATTTTTTGTTTCCATTAAAATCTTGTAGAAATCGTCTTTGGAGAGAGATTTAAGTTCGACCCTTATTGGAAACCTTCCTTGCAGTTCAGGAATTAAATCAGACGGTTTAGAATAATGAAATGCGCCGGCAGCTATAAATAAAACATGATCGGTTTTTAAATTTCCATATCTTGTTTTAACAACCGTACCTTCTACAATAGGAAGAATATCGCGCTGAACACCTTCCCGTGACACATTCGGTCCTTTTGAAACTTCTCCATTTGATATTATTTTATCAATTTCATCTATAAAAATTATTCCTGTATTTTCAGCCAATTTTACTGATTCTTCACATAAAGCTTCCATATCAAGAAGTTTTTCAATTTCTTCTTCAATAAACATTTTTTTTGCTTTCGAAACCTGAATTTTCTTTTTTTTTGTTTTTTTGGAAAAAGCATTATCAAGCATCTCTTTAAAATTCATATTAATTTCTTCAAGATCGCTTGTTGCGCTTATTATCCCCATTGAAGATACCATATCCATACCTGGAGCAGATTCTATTTCTATATAATCATTGTCATATTGTCCCAATTTATATTTTTCTTTTATTTCATCATTTAAATTGACTATTTCTTCTGACTTTAAAACATCTATTTCTATATCATCATTTTTTTTAGCCGTTTTTTTAGATTTTACGACAGATGCATCTTCATTCTGATTATTTTTTTTAATCAATAACTCCATAATTCTTTCTTCTGCTATTATTTCAGCTTTTTCTCTAACCTCTTTTTCTTTAATCTGTTTTACAAGACGGTATGCTTCTGATGCAAGATCGCGAATCATTGATTCAACATTTCTCCCCACATATCCTATTTCTGTAAATTTCGTAGCTTCAATTTTTACAAACGGAGCATTTAAAATATGCGCCATTCGTCTTGCTATTTCAGTTTTCCCAACACCAGTAGGTCCTATCATAAGTATATTTTTAGGTAAAACTTCTTCTTTAAGCTCATTTGTAAGAAGCATTCGCCTATATCTGTTTCTTATAGCTATAGCTATAGATTTTTTTGCTTCATCCTGACCAATAATATATTTATTTAAATGTTTCACAATTTCTTTAGGCATCAAATTCTGATTTTCTAAATTCATGTTAACTCCGGTTTTAGTTAATAGTTTCTATAATAATATTTGAATTAGTATAAATACATAATTCTGCAGTTATTTCAAGTGATTTTTTTACCACATCCTCTGCTGAAAGTTCCGTATTGTTTAAAAGCGCCTTAGCTGCGCTTAAAGCATAACCTGAACCAGAACCTATTGACACAACATTATCGTCAGGTTCTATAACATCTCCATTTCCTGAAAGCAGAAGCAAATCGTCTTTTGTGCATGATATAAGCATAGCTTCCAATCTTCTAAGTATCTTATCGGTGCGCCAATCTTTAGTAAGTTCAACAGCAGCCCGTTTTAAATTTCCGTCATTTTTTTCAAGATAACCTTCAAATTTCTCAAATAAAGTTAATGCATCAGCAGTAGAACCGGCAAAACCAACAAGAACCTTCCCTCCAAGCAGTTTTCTTATTTTCCTGGCAGTTGATTTCATTACTATATTTCCAAATGTAACTTGACCGTCTCCGCCTATTGCAGTTATTCCATTTTTTTTTACTGCAATTATTGTTGTTCCTTTAAACATAAAAGAACCTCCGTACAGAATATTCCAAAGAAAAAACAAACAAATTTTATCCAAAAGTAAAATATCTCAATGAGATTAAGAAACTGTTTCAAAAATATATTCATATATTTTTTTACAAAATTAACTTATGGTTTATCAATATATAAATTTTATAAAAAATGACAGAAATGCCATTTGTAAACGTTCCCTTTAAATACTTTTTCGTGGTTCGATTTCAATTTTCATTTTAATATAATTTATTAAAATAAAAAACTCAATAATTTTATTCCCCTAAAAAAAACAAAATTATTTTAATTTTAATTTTTAAATTATTATAAAAATAATTTATTGAATTAAAAGAACTTAAAATAATTGTAAAATATTAATTTAAGATTTCAGTTTTTTTACCGATATAATATATGATATTAAGTATATAAAATTATGATGGAACGGAATCTATCATAAATTGTATTTGTTTATTATATATCACGGAGGATAAGCAATGCGGGTCAACGGCAACCCCATATTTCAAGCTTCTCGTAATCTATACAACACATATAATGCTGTAAATAAATCTCTTACAAGAATATCAAGTTCTCAGCGTATTAATTCTGCCGGAGATGATGCCGCAGGATTAGCCGTAGGCACCAAATTCAGAACAAGGGTTCAAGGATTACAGCAAAGCATAAATAATTTGCAGGACGGCATTTCTCTATTGCAGACCGCCGAAGGCGGGCTTGAAAATATTTCTGATATGCTGCAGCGAATACGTTCTCTCGCAATTCAATCAGCAAACGGCAGTTTAAGCGATAATGACAGATCTCTGCTTAATGAAGAAGCAGCGCAATTAGTCGATGAAATTGATAGAGCAGCAGAAACAGTTACATTCAACAATTTAGAACTGCTAACCGGATATATTGATTGGACAGAATGGCAATCTAACGACGCGTTGAGAAATGTCACAGATGTAGGATTAATTGGTCCTACTACTTATGGAATATACAATGTTCAGCTTGACCAGGAAGCTTTAGCTGAAAAACAGACTTCTGATGTTATGACCGGAGAATTCAAAGAAGATGAAATTTTGATTCAAGATTCAGATAATATCGCGGTACCAACAGTAGCTTCCGGAAAATATGTATATGATTCTACCAGCGGTAATTGGACAGCAGATTTCAGCGCGACAAATGTTGAAATAATGCAATCAGTAACTTCTGACGGCCTGGAGCTTGAAGAAGGCGTTGACTACACTTACACAAATGGGCAAAACGAAGCAGATGAATCAAATGGAATCATAGAACTTAATGTAAATGCAAATACTACGCAAACAATAACAGCCGAATCTGCTGCCAGTGCCGGAGCTGATAAAATCAGCGTTCAGAATGTAATAACAAACTGGAATGTAGGTAACACTCTGACAGTCGATGATGCTCTGGTAGGATTAGCCACTACTGGTCAGGCAGATCAAAATCAAGCAAATGGTTATTTATCTTATACGTTAGATACTGAAGATTACAACAATAAAACAGGTTCTGGAGAATTTACCGTCGGAAATATTGCAGGTTCAACTCAAATTATAGATATAGCATCCCAAAATTCCGATATGCAGATAACAGACGCAGCATTAAACTTTTTTGATGTGGACGCATTAACCGATACATCTGTTCAAATGAGCGGTTTTACATCTGCAAATTCAGGGTTTATCGGCTCTCAAATCACAGATAC
>JAGOBX010000130.1 GCA_017999075.1 Candidatus Babelota bacterium
TTAATTAATTTAACACTTGAAAATGATGCGCTAATAATTTTAAGTCACAATTACAGTCCAAACTGGAAATTAAAGGATAATAAGGAAAATGTGGGAATTTTGATGCGTAACAGGAATTTCATGGCGTTTTATGGAAAAAAAGGAGTTAATGAAATAGATTTTTTTTATTCTGATCCTCTTATAAAAACAGGGTTGGGGATATGGGTTTTATCCGGAATAATTCTATTATTGTTTAGTATATTTTATTATTTCAAAAAAATAACGATTGCTTGAGATTAAGCTTTTTAACATCAAATTATTTGTTGACAATAATCGTTATTGTAATTAAAATTCAGTTATGAAAAAAATTAGAAATTTTATTTTAATACTATTGATTTTACAGGTGATTTCCTGTTCGGACAGTAAAATAAATTTTAATGATTTGCGAAGCAGAATACAGGAATTAAAACAGAGAGGTTCTGGACAAAATACGGCTAATCTGCAGAACACAGTTAAAGAAACAGAAGAATTGTTGAACATTTGCCTGTCTGCTTTTGAAAATCAGTATCAGGCTCTAAGGTATCTCGGTGTTCAATGTTTACAGCGCCAAATGTATGATGCTGCAATAGAGAATTTAAATAAAGCTTTAAAAATTAAATCTGAAGATGCGGATTTGCATTATTATCTTGCTATAGCTTATGCAAACAAAGGTAAACGCGACAGTTCTTATAATTTTAAAGCAGAACAGGAATATAAAGAAGCGCTTATACTTCAGCCGAATAACAGTCTTGCTTTGTATTCGCTGGGAATACTTTATTATTATCATTTAAATCAGAAAGATATGGCAATGGAAGTTATGAATAAGTCTTATCAGAATGCTGCAAAATATGAATATAAACCAAGCGCTATGCTTGCCAGATTTTATCTTGAAAAAAATGAATTTGGCGAAGCAGTAAAATATTATAAGGATGCTGCTGAACGGGTTAGTTCTCCGAAAATTAAAGCTAAACTATTATTGAATGCAGGAATTGTTTATCAAAAAATGAATGACAATATTAACGCTAAAATTTATTTTCAGAATTCTTTGAAATTAGATGATTCTCTTCAAGAAGCAAAAAATTTATTGTCTTTAGTTAAATAACTTTGTCATCAAATATCAAATTAAATGGATGATTTAACTGCCGCGTTGTTATTAAATTCGGTTAAGGAACTCGGTTGCCGGAGATTTAAAGAATTAGTTGATGCTTTCGGAAACCCGTCTTCTGTTTTTTCAGCTGATGATAAACAAATTAAAAAAGTAAGTCAGATATCGGAAATTTTGCTGTACAAAATCCGCAAACTGAAAATAAACGATGAAATAAAACAGATAATAGATAAAAGTTCTTCTCAAGGGTTTAAAATCATTTATTACGGTTCAGAAAATTATCCTGAGAATTTGTCCGAACTTTATTCTCCGCCTTCTGTATTATATTCCACTAATTTTTTTCAGAAAAAAGATAAAATGTCAATTGCAGTAGTAGGTTCAAGATTTGCTTCAAAATATGCTGTTTTAGTTACAGATGAATTTGTTAGAAAATTAACTGCTGCTGGATTTACAATAATAAGCGGTTTTGCTAAAGGGATAGATATAACTGCTCATACATCGGCTGTTGAATCAGGAGGAAGAACAGTTTGTGTATTGGGAACAGGACTTGACAGAAAATGTATATATCCTGCTGAACATAAGTATTATTACGACAAATTTTTAAAAAATGAAAATGTGATTTTTTTAAGCGAATATCCGCCTGAAACCATAGCGTCAAAACAGAATTTTCCGGCCAGAAACAGAATAGTCAGCGGGTTATCATTAGGTACACTTATTACTCAGGCAGGAAAAAAAAGCGGAGCTTTGATTACTGCAGGTATGGCTCTTGAACAAAACAGAGAGGTATTTGCAGTTCCTGACAGAATAGGTTTGATAAGCAGCATAGGCACTAATGAGTTAATTAAACTCGGTCATGCAAAATTAGTACAGGATGTTTCAGATATAATCGAGGAATTAAATATTTATAATAATTTGCTGAACAACGAACAACCCCTCAAACCGCAATATAAAAAAAATGAATTGTCTGATATTGAAGAAAAAGTTTTGTCTGTATTGACAGATACTCCTCAAAAATTATCTGAAATAGCGGAAACTCTTAATATGGATGAAAAAAATGTTAATGTGATTTTAATGAAACTTGAAATTAAAAATTTTGTATGTCAATTTCCAGGACATTTATTTTTTAAACAATAAAAAAATATTTTCTTGAATTTTAGTTTTGAATATTTATAATAATTTTTTTAATAAAAATATTTGCAGAAATTAAAATATGAATCAAGTTAAACCAAAATATAATTATATATATATAGAAATGCTGAATATAATTTTATTAACTTCAATAATATTTGGAGTTGAAATTTATATTTCTCAATACAGCAACCCTGCCACTGAAGTTAAATTTTATTATCTTGGAATAATAAATTCAGTTTTAATGTTTTTTTCGGTTGTTCATTTTTACATAACCGGAAAGAAAACAAAATTTTTTTTGGGGAATATTTTTATTACAGTAGTAATTTATTTTTTTATTACGTCTTCGTGGTCAGAATACCGGCATGTGTCTTACCGGGCGATTCTTACATTTTTTACTTTTTTAATTTTATATTACAATTTTGTTTATAATATCGATAGTGATGTTAAAATTAAATTTCTTCTTACTGTTTTAATTACTGTAACTTCAGGAGTATGTTTTTTCGGATTGCTTCAGTTTGCCGGATATGATTTTTATAAATGGGGAAGAGTTTATGAGTTATTCGAAGATATGAATATCCTCAGAATAATATCGTGTCAAGGTAATCCGAATTTTTTAGGAGTTTTTATAATATCAGTTTTTCCAATATTTATTGTGTTGGCATATAAAAAGTTTATAGGAAACATATATGCCTTGTCTGTTTTTTCTTTACTACTGCTATTTATAGCTGTTCATTTTAGCATAGAATTATTTTATCAGTCGAACGGAATAGAAATAAATGTAGAACTTTTACTTGGAATAATAATGTTTTTGACGCTGTTGGTTATTTATTTTATTAAAAAAAGTTGCGATAATGAAATTCTAAAACTGAAAATATTAAAATATCTGCCTGTAATTAATGTATTTATTTTTTTTGTAATTTTATTTGCATTGTTTTTTACTTACAATCGCGGCGGGTATGTGGGTTTTATAGTTGAACTTGCAATATTATTTTTTTTCCAGAGATATTATTTTAAAAAGAAAATACTGACCAAATCAGTTATAAAGATTTTTTGTTGCGTTTTGGGATTGTTTTTTATTATTTATTTTTTAAGCTACAACTTCTCACATAAAATAGATTTAGTCGCTTATCGGTTATTAAACGTATCAAATTTTCAGCAGCCTGATGTTAAGATAAGGTTTTATTTATGGCAGGTAGCCCTTAATGTTATACGTCAAAATTATTGGTTTGGAACAGGAATAGGAACTTTTATGAATTATTTTCCTTCGGAAATTACCGAAAACTGGAAATATATTTTTCCTAAACCTGATATGATAGTAGAATCAGCACACAGCGAACTTCTTGAAATATTACTGGAAACTGGAGTAATAGGTCTATTGATTGTGATAATAATGCTTTACAGGGTTTTTCATTTGAATATTAAACTAATTAAAGTTATTGAAGATGATTTTTATAAATATCTTTCAGTAGGAATATTGGCTTCATTATGCGGTATCTTGACTCACGCGTTATTTGAAACAAAGTTCAGATATGCATCTACTGTTGTTCCTGCTGTTTTTTATATTGCAATAATTGAATACCTGGCTTCAAAATATTTATACTCGTCGAAATGCAGCTTGAAAAATAATATTACAAATCCAAATATGAAATCTTTTTTTGTAATAGGTTATACAGGCATTGCTGCAGTTATTTTAATATTGCTTTATCTTAAACCGCTGGCTTCAAATATATACAATAATTTCGCTTCTATAGAAGTTAGGGTAAACAAAGAATCGTTTGATACTGCTTTAGAATATTTTGATAAATCTTTGTTTTTTGATGAATATAATGAAATTTCTTTATACACCAAATTACGAGTATATGATTATAAAAGGGATTATACTAATGCAGAAAAAACTGTATTCAGACTTATGTCCATATCTCCATTTTTTAAAGATATAAATCAAATATATGGAGATATTCTGCTGAAACAGAATAAAATAAATGAAGCGAATTATTTTATAAATAAAGGATTGAAAGTTTCGCAGCCGTTTGATTCTTATTATTTACTTAAAAGTCAGAGTTTGATTCAGGAAAAAAAATATGAACTGGCTGAAGAATTATTAAAAAAGAATTATTATAGAATAGAGAATAAAGGTTATCTGAATTATATGCTTGGAAAAATTTCAGAAATGGGGAATATGAAAGTTTCAGCTTATGAAAACTATAGAAATTCGATAAAAGCAGGGATTGATAATTCAATAAATTATTATAATTTCGGTATATTTTTGTTGAAAGAAAAAAAAATAGATGAAGGAATATTTTATTTATACCTTGCCCGTATAATAGATTCTCAAAAACGATCAATAACTCCAGCGTTCTGGATGCAGGTATTTAATAAACTCAACCCGAATTTTGTTTTATCAAATCAGATTAAACCGTTTACAAAGATTATGTATGTCAATTTAAAATTAATGCTGAGTTATCTTGAAAATACGGAAAATGATATAAATAATTTGAAAATGCAATTTTTAAATACAGAATACAAAGAACATATAATTTATTTGGAATTGAAGATGAATTATATAAAAAACAGGGGATTCTCAAAAAATCAGATTGAATTTATTTTAAACAATGAGATAAGTCCTGAATTGGTTTCAGCTGCAGTGAAGCAATTGGCTACTACTCCGGAAATACATAATTATTTTGATAAAATATTGCAGAAAATATCGTTATACGCAGGAAAAGATAAATTTAATATTGCTTTGATGTTAAATCTTGCTAAAGATTTTGAGAGTGCAGGAATTCCTGGAGCTTCGGAAAAAATTAAACAATTAGTAAATAATGTTACTCCGAAAAATTTTAAAAATGAAAAATATTTAAATAGTTTTGGGATAGTAGGATTTGATTTTAAAAATGAAAATGTTAATTCAGGAGAAATTAGGAAAATATTACTGTATTTTGGTATTGATAACTCTCTTCCTTTGAAAATAAAAGGGCATTTTGAAATAGGAAATGATACATATCATTATGTTTTTAAAGACGAAAAAGAAGATATGTTTATTAATCTTGAAGAATATAATTCAGGAGATGTAGTTAAAAAATATGTGGATCTCAGGTTTGATGAAAAAATTCCTACAGGCGAATATAATTTAAAATTTATCTATAAAATTGAAGAGAGCGATACTTTATATAACGATAATCTGTTATTAATAAAAAATGAATTTGTTTATGTTTTATCAGACATATCTGTTACAGGAGATAAAAACAAAGAGCTTGAACGCAGAGCGGATTATTGTATAAAAAATATGATTTATGAAGAAGCGGCTGATATTTATTTTAACAAACTGCCGTATGATTATAAAGATACAGATATAATTTTTCAGTTTAACAAATATAAACTTATTGTTTTGAAAAAAGATTATTCTGCTGCCGAGAAACAGAAAAATTTTATAGTAAACATGGGGAATAAAATTAAAAATGCTGTGCCTGTATCCATAATTAACCGAGATATATTTGATTTTTATTGGAATAAAATAAAATTTATAGATTTTAGACATGTAAAGAAGTCTGTAAATCCTGATGACTATGATTTTGTTAATTATGCAGGAATATTTGATTATGATTTGTGTGATTTGATTTACAAAAACAAAAAAAATAAACCTGTTTTTCTGAATTCTGAAGATAACGTTCCTATAGCTTATTATTTTTATAGAAACAAACCTGATTTTCAAGAACAACTTTTTTTTATCAAGTCTTGGTATGATTCAGTAAAAAATGATTTAATCAAAACCGGAAGTGAATTTAAACCGAATTCGATTTATTTCATAAACAGTTTTATAAATGAATTGTCGGTTTCGCGTTTAAAAAATAAAATTGAATTTATAATGACTGATTTTTATAAATTTTTGTATGATATTGCTATTAATGAAAATAGTAAAAGTACGGTTATTTTTAATGGCGAAAATCTTTTGTCAACATACAATTTTATTAATTGCCTTAATTCAGCCGGAAAAATTAAGGAAGCAGAATCTTTATTTGAAAAAATTGATTTTTATAACAAAAATAAAATGGATTATAAATCTGATATAGTTAAATTTTATCTTAAATCAAATGATTTTTCGGGGAATAAATTCCCTTACAAATATTTTGACGAAATAAACGATATTGTAAAAAAACATTCTGCAAACCAGTATATTACTAAAAATATTCTAAAAATTTCAGATAAATATTTTTTGCTTGACGATTCAAATTATGAAATTTACGGAATAACCAATGAATTTAAAATTTTACAAAAAGATATAATATTATATCCGCCAAATATGATTAAAGTAAAATTAAAACTTAAATTTTATAATTTATTCCCACATGAACTTCCAGTATCATTCGGTATAGGATATTTAGATTATTTTTCGGATTTTATAAATATTGATACCATAAATATTTATGGGAATTTTTTAAAAAATGAAATTATAAATTCAGAAAAACTTATACGCATAGATGAAAAATTGTATGAAAATATTAAAAACGGAAAATGCGAAATTAAAATTAATAAATTTTGTTTAACTGATTATTTTTCTCCTTTTATCAGATTGAATTTAGTACAATAGATACAAAAATTAATTTTTTAATATTATTTTATCTAACCCTATTTTATCAGCGTTAATTGATAAATAAAGTATTTTGGCTGTGTTAATTTTTTTTATTTTTTCAATTCTCCGTATAAAATCATTATTACTGAAAATAAAATTATTGTTAAAAGTGAATTCGACTGAAATGTTATAATATTTTAATGGAGATGTTTTAATATTTCCAGATATTTTACCATTAATGTTGCCTGCGCTGTTGATCCTGTTGATTTTAATTCCGGCATTAGTTATTGAAATATCAAAAAGGAGTTCATCTAAAAAAATTTGAGGAAAGACTTTTCCAAAAGCTATTGACATTGAAATATCATTCCATCCTGATTGTTCAGATATATTTATTTTTTGAAATAATCCGGATAAGTTTTTATAATTGCCGGAAATTAAAAACGATCCTGAACCAATTTTGATACTGCCGTATTTTTCAATTAATTCAAGATTCGAAAAATCAATGTTAAGCTTAAAAATAAAGTATTTAAAAAATTTATAAGGTTTGACAGTCAAATTTTTAATTTTTAGAACTATATCATTATTATTATGTTTAAATTCTGTATTTTTAAATTCAAATCCTATTGGAAAAATATAGGATATTCTGTCGCACAAAAATATATAATCTGATTTTTTTAATTGTTTTACAATAACCGATTTTAAAATTATTGGTGATAAAAAAGGAATAAAAATTATTATTCCTATAAAAATCCAAACAGAAAATTTAAGGATTTGACGGAATTTCATTATAACTGCTATATATCTTATTTAATTGTTTATTTTAAAAACTGATTTTTCCAATATGTTTTGAGGTATTTTGAATTCTATGTCGCCAGCAGTTTTTTGATTTACAAAAATTTCGGTTTTAAAAAATTCGTTATTTAAAAAAGGCAAGTTTGAAGGAGGCGTTCCCTGTAATACTTTTATTATCATATCAGCAAATTCTTTTTCCTGTTCCAGCCTCTCCCGTGAAACGGATATAACATAATTATTTGAATTTTTAGAACTGTGCGAAAATCCGAAAATAGGAATTTTTTTTGTTTGAGATAATTTTAATAATGACGGTAGTGTTATTTCTGAAAAACTGTCATATATGTGGATTATACAATCTATTTTTTTTTCAGATAAAGAAGCAGACGCATCAGCTATTTCAGCTTGAGTAGAAAACCCTTCGGAAATAACCTTCATATTTTTTCTGTCAGCGGCATAAACAAGAAAATCTTTTTGAGCTGCTGATTCTGTATTTCCGATATTGAATAATGTTCCGATTCTTCTTATTTTAGAATTACATTCTTTAATTAAATCAAGTAGTATGTCTGTTGACGGAGTATAATATATACCTGAAATATTAGGCAGGTGTTCTGTATCAGAATTCCCTGCGCCTAATATAAAAGGATTTGAAGTAAGCATGAATAATACGGGCAGATTCGGAGATCTGCGTACAGCTACATATAATGATTCTGAATGAAAAGTTATTATTAAATCTGATTTTTCTGATACTGCCGCATCTATCAGCATAG
Source organism: Candidatus Babelota bacterium (assembly GCA_017999075.1). Lineage (GTDB taxonomy): Bacteria > JAGOBX01 > JAGOBX01 > JAGOBX01 > JAGOBX01 > JAGOBX01. The sequence continues at coordinate 8,384 of JAGOBX010000130.1, forward strand.
TTAAATTTGTAATATCTCCCTGAGCAGATCTTGATCTTATTTCGAAATCAGTTCCTTCTCTTAATCCTTTTTCGATTAATGATTCTTTAATTTTTTGTTCAGTAGATTGGGCAAGATACTCAGTAAACCTTATAATATCAATTTTCTTTTTAGAAGAAAAAAATTGTTTTTTATTTGAAATAACACCATCGCTATTAGACTGCTTTTGAGGATTAGAACATGAAATAAAAC